>NZ_CP017770.1:616956-925435 GCF_001857945.1 Paenibacillus crassostreae | reverse complement strand
TGAAAGCATTTGAAGGTTCGCCTGGTAGCGGGGGGAGCGGAGTTGTTGTACTTCCATGTGGTTCAGGCAAAACGGTGATTGGAATAGCTATCATGGCGAAATTGCAATGTGAGACGCTTATTTTAACTTCAAATACAACTTCTGTCAGACAATGGATTGATGAGCTGAATAGTAAAACAACGCTGAACTCTTCTGAGGTTGGTGAGTATTCAGGGCAGAAGAAAGAAGTGAAGCCCGTAACAGTAGCTACATACCAAATTCTTACTCATCGAAAGAATAAAGCTAGTGAGTTTGAACATATGAAGTTATTTAATGAACGCCGATGGGGTCTTATTATATATGATGAAGTTCATCTTTTACCTGCACCAGTATTTCGTGCAACTGCCGAGATTCAGGCGACACGTAGGTTAGGATTGACGGCAACGTTAATACGTGAGGATGGATGTGAGCAGGATGTATTCTCATTGGTGGGGCCGAAGAGATACGATATGCCATGGAGACAACTGGAGGCGGAAGGTTGGATCGCGAAGGTTGATTGTATTGAGATTAGGGTACCCATGCCTGTAGAATTGAAGAATGAGTACCACTGTGCTGAAGGTAAGCATAAATTTCGGATTGCAGCAGAGAATCCAGCTAAACTATCTGTGATCCAGCGAATTCTGCAACGGCATTCACAGCTAGGTATATTAGTTATAGGCCAGTATTTAGATCAATTGGAGCATATCGCATCATCTATTCATGCACCACTTATTACTGGGAAAATGCCACAGCATGAGCGAACAACCTTGTATGATTCTTTTAGAAAAGGTGAGATTACGATTCTTGTCGTCTCTAAAGTGGCTAACTTCGCTGTAGATCTACCAGAAGCCACTGTGGCAATAGAAGTGTCAGGTAGCTTCGGATCACGGCAAGAGGAGGCTCAGAGACTCGGTAGAATATTACGCCCTAAGTTGAAGTCTACAGATAATAAAGCATATTTCTACACCTTAGTCTCTAAGGATAGTAAAGAAGAGGATTTCGCAATTCGGCGTCAGTTATTTCTAATTGAGCAGGGGTATGAATATGCGATCCAGAGCCTACCAGATATAGAATACATTCCAATTCATGATGGAATAATAGATGAATTTACAGAGGGAGGTCAACTTCTTCTATGAAAGAAGTAGATGTATCCAATGTAACAAGCGAGCAATCCTTGTTGAAAATAATCTATATGAATTTTGCGAGTCAGCTATTTGATGATACACAATTCATGAAATTAAGAATGCTGGGTTATAGCGGAGCGGAACATTTGCTCTTGTTCCTTTCTTTGAGAAAGAAAGGAAGAATACGTACGGTTATGAAGTCATGGGGTGAACGTAGGTATTACATCCCTATAGAACAGTTACCACGAATCCATCAAGCATTGTTTAACTATATCCCACCTAAAGTGGGAGCAGAAATTCAAATTATCAAAGCAGCAAAGCCTGGTATTGTACTTGATCTGTTTAATGCTCTCGTATTCATCGCTCAAGATCAACTTTTGCTTAATTCGAAAGGGATCATACATAAAAAAAGTGTTCAAAGGCTGAACAAAAAGCTTCAATTAAAGGAAGAGGATCTGGGCCAGCATGTATTACAATTACGCGATAACGAAGGTGAACCACGGCATATCACTTTCGTCTTAGAACTGCTAGATCGTTTGAATTTGGTGCATAGGGAAAACAAACGGATAGTTGTGCATGAGGAAATATTGTCTATCTGGTTAACAATGAATACGGAACAAATGACCAGTATCCTTGTGGTATTAATTAGTGAGCGTGTGGGTTTATCTGATACTGAGAGGCAGCATCTATTCGGTCTGCTATCACAACCAGAAGTATTATCAGGTCAGTGGATTGGAATGAAGCATCTGATCGACTACTTTACTGAGCAACAGTTGCTTAACCGAACACGTATTGACCAGATCACCACGATTGCGAGTGCTTGGATTACGGCCTTAGCGGGCTTGGGGTGGATGGATGTAGGGGAGTCAGATGACGACCATCAACCATATTTTCGCTGGAAGGTTCCACTTGAACTAGTACGAAATGCTTTGTTTTACGATGAGGTGAAATTATCTCCATCCCAATTGGACACACCTCCTATTCCTTGTGGCTTCTATGTACAACCTGACTTTGACATCATTGTACTGCCTAGCATTTCTTATTCTATCCGCTGGACATTATCGATGTTCACAAGTCTTCTTAACAATGATTTGATATCCATTTATAAGCTTACGATGGAAAGTGTCACACAATCTATACGAAGAGGATTAGGAATAGCGGAGATTATTTCTTTTTTAACTATGAATAGTGAAGTGGAACTCCCGGATCATATTGTATTAACCCTTGAAAAATGGGATCAAGAGTTGAATCATACTGATCCTAATCCTATGTCATCCGAATGTCAGTGTTGGTTAGTGGGGTTATTAGTAGAGGATGAACAAAATAAAGAGACCTTTATTAAACAATTTGGAAACGAAGATGCAACCAGGCAATACCCCTATGCCGTGGATGATGAAATCCCTCAACCCCAATTATTATTTCAACAGTATGAGCAAGTCCCAACGATGTGGGTCAAGGATTTCAGAAGCTATCATATTTCGACGGTTAGGCAAATAATAGAACAAGCAATTCTCCTGAAGACGAAGGTCAAGTTATCATTGGATGGGGAAAAGGTAGATTTCATCCCATTAATGTTTTCAAATAACTCAAATGTGATTTCAGGAGAAAGATATAATCCAACAACGAACCAGTATGAAATGATTGAATTAAATTACGATGATTGGAAAGAAATGAAATTAATCATTCCTAGTTTCACCTAATTTGCTTCTATTTCACGCCATGGAAACCTCTTCATAAGCTACGAAAGATATGTTATGATGTAATAGTCTGCGAAAGTAATAATATCAACTTTTTCTAAAGAATAGAGGATGAAGTTCATGAGCGTATCAGAATTACAGACCTTTGACATGGCAGAAGTGTTGACGTACGCCTATGAATTAGGTGATTTGATCAATCAATCTGTCGATGTGTCAGATTATTTATATTGGAAGCAGCAAGTTGATGTACATGAGGGTGTCCAAGCCCTAATTAAGAAACTAGCCGCTAAGAAAGAATTGTTTGATGAAACAGAACGTTTTGGACATTTCCATCCGGATTATCATGCCGCTCAAGATGCTGTACACGCTGTGGAGTTAGAACTTGAAATGTTTGAGGAAGTTCGGAATTTCAAGTGGGCTGAGAAGAAGTTAGATGATATGCTTCACCAAATGTCAGAGACGATAGCATTCTCCGTATCAGAAAGTATTAAAGTACCTAGTAATGATCCACAACCTAAGGGATGTGGCAGCGGGGGTAGTTGTTCTTGTGGTTAATGAAGGTGTTGAAGGAAAGGTGGTTAGTAGATGTTTTCGGAACGGACAGGGTTTATAATTTGGGTCCATGATATAAAAGCAGCTCGTAATCTAGAAAAGTATGGAACCGTTCATTATATTTCTAAAAAGATGCATTATGTTGTGATGTATGTAAATGCTGACCGTGCAGAAGAAACCGCCAAGAATATTCGTAGGCTATCTTATGTACGTAAGATTGAACGCTCCTATAGAAATGAAATCCAGACTGAATATAGTAGTGATATCCCGGATAAAACAAGCTATTACGGTCTATAAATAATACGGTCCCTTGGGGCCTTTTTTTGTTTAAAATGAATCAATTTCATAATCGCCTGTATATGTAATTGTTTCGTTATAATAGAATTACGAAAGGGGAGGTTCATGATGAATTTTCACCAATTACATATATTTCACACGGTTGCTGAACGTGGGAGTTTCTCTTCAGCAGCTCAGATGCTACATATGACACAACCGGCAGTAACGATGCAGGTACAGGCTTTGGAAGACTACTTCGGGACGAAATTACTCATACGTGGCAGTAAGAAAATTGAATTAACAGAAGCAGGAAAGACCCTAATTCCTTATGCCCAACGAAGTATTGATATTATGCGAGAAGCGGATGTGGCCATGTCTTCATTTACACATATGTTGCAAGGTCGATTACAACTTGGAGCTAGCTTAACTATAGGTGAATATGTGTTACCAAGATTATTAGGTCCGTTTGGGCAACAATATCCTCAGATTAATATCGTAATGAAAGTGATGAATACGGCACAAATTATAGATGATATCTGCAAGCACCAGCTGAATTTCGGATTGATCGAGGCACCTATTCATCATCCGGATATGGTCGTAGACGTTGTTATGAAGGATGAGTTGAAACTGATTGTTCCTGCTGACCATCCTTTAGCGCAACAAGATGTAGTAGATTTAAAAGATGTAGTTCAATATCCGTTTGTATTACGTGAACAGGGGTCTGGGACTCGTCAAGTGATGGAGGATCAATTTATTAATAAGGGAATAAATCTAGAACAACTTAAGGTTGTTATGGAGCTAGGTAGTACAGGTGCCGTGAAGTCAGCTGTGGAAGCGGGACTTGGGATCACCATGTTATCTCCATCATCGGTCAAGCATGAGATCGCCTTAGGAATTGTGAAGATGATTGATATTAAAGATGTGGCATTTAGAAGGCAGTTCTATGCTATCCATCTGAAGTCAACCTTATTGCCTATTTCAGCGGTAACATTTCTGACCTTTCTACGGCAACAAACGTAATTATAAGATCAGAACATATGTTGTAATCAGAAGGAGAAATGATGATATGAACAATCAGTTGGGACGATGTGACCTTCATACACATACACAAGCATCCGATGGGATGCAACCCGCTTCGGTTAATGTTCAGCTAGCCAAAGATAAAGGCTTATCTGCCATTAGTATCACTGATCATGATACTGTAGCGGGAATAGAGGAAGCACTAGTTGCGGGTGTAGAAGTTGGTATTACCGTTGTTCCAGGTATTGAAATCAGCACTCGTTCTGGAGGAAAAGAAATTCATGTACTTGGTTACTATATTAATTATAAGGATGACATGTTTCTTCAACGACTTGTTGGATTGCGTGAAACCAGGCAATCTCGAAATAGTAAAATCATCGAGAAACTTCAAAACTTAGGAGTCAATATCACGATGGAAGAAGTTATTATGGGGTTAGGCCGCACATTACTTCCTGATGAGAGTGTTGGTCGGCCACATATTGCAGATGTATTGGTTCATAAAGGGTATGCTACAGATATGCGGGATGCTTTCGATCGTTATTTAGCCGAAGGGGCTCGGGCTTTTGTATCTGAACCTCGTATTTCACCAATAGATGCATGTGTGTGGATTAGGGAAGCGGGCGGTGCACCAGTATTAGCTCATCCGGGAATCTATGGGGACGATATACTAGTAAGAGAGATTATAAAGAGTGCTGCGCCAGCTGGTATTGAAGTCTATCATTCTGATCATGAGAAAGAGGATGAGACTCGATACATGGCTATGGCTGAGGAATTTGGGCTTATTATAACTGGAGGATCGGATTTTCATGGCGCTAGGCAAGGTGTTGTATTCCATGGTGATATAGGTTCGGTTGCAGTCTCTACTGCAGTATTAGAACAATTGAGAAGATCCACACAAGCATAAATTTAATTTATTTTTGTGAATAAGGATAGATGAATAATAGAAGGACCTGACGTTGTTAATCTGTCAGGTCCTTCTGCTATAAGTTGACGTGTTATAAGTTAATTCTTAATAGTGCTCGGTAATTCTTTGATCCGTCTTTCATCCGGCGTAACGAATAATGTTTTCTGGTGGTCATAAATAACAAAACCAGGTTTCGATCCGCTTGGTTTGCGAACATGACGAATTAATGTGGAGTCTACAGGAACGCTACTAGATTCCTTCGCTTGGCTGAAATAAGCAGCTAGTTGTGCAGCTTCCTCAAGTGTCGCCTCACCGAATGAATCACTTCGGATAACAACATGAGAACCGGGAATATCCTTGGTATGCAACCAAGTATCATTAGGGCTAGCTAATCGATTGGTGACATATTCATTCTGGAGATTATTCTTCCCAACATAAATTTCAATTCCTTCAGATGATGTAAATACATGAAGCGTTGGACGATCATTCTTTTTCTTAACCTTCTTCTTTCGAGTCTTTTTACTTCGATCTCGTAAATATTGTTGTTGAATTAATTCCTCACGGATTTCTTCTATATCATTCATAGAGGCGTGAGAGAGTTGTTGTAATAAGTCGTCCATATATCGAATCTCTTCATGGGTTTTTATCAGTTGTTGATCAATGACTACTAGACTATTTTTGTATTTATTATATTTTTTGAAATACCGTTTAGCATTTTCTGTAGGGCTTAACAATGGATCCAATGGTACCGTCATTGTAGCTTGCTCATCATCATAAAAATTGGTTAATTCGACGGATTTGTCACCTTTATTAATCATATGCAGTGATGCGAAGATTAACTCACCCCAGATTCGATACTGATCGGCATCACCAGCTTCAAGTATATCTTCTTGGAGATGATCGAGTTTCTTCAAATTCTTAGCACGTTCATTGTGTAGAAAACGAAGTAGATCACTTACCTTTTGCTTGACGGTATCACGTTCTGCTTTATCCCCGTAATACTCTTCCAGACATTCACTAATTGAGTTATAGGTAGTCACATCACTGTGTAGCATGGAAAGTGATATCGCTGAGAATACCATCTTACCTTTCACGTTGGCTCCAATGGTCGGCTGATAATCATGCTTACTGACAGCCACCATGACCTGCGAAAAAGCCCTCCATAACAAGGTTGCACTGATTCTATTCTCATCACTAAGTACAGAATCCTGTTCTTGATTAGCACGATATACGACTTCTTGTGCGATTAAAGGACTTAATCCGCTGAAAGAATCTACAATCCAAGAGATAGGTTCTTGCTCAGTTTCCGTGTAGGCTTTGATAAATGAGTCTTGATCTACTTCAAGAGGATTAAGCTTATGCTGTTCCGGGGGTTCCGTATATGCAACACCAGGCATGACGATGCGGAAGCTGCTGATCGCAGGAGTAACGTGATGAATACCGTCTAGGATGATACCGCTTGAAGCATCCATAAGAATAATATTGCTATGTCGCCCCATCAATTCAATAATAATCTTCTTCAGCGAGACATCACCGAGTTCGTCTCGCTGGCGAATGGAAATGTGAATAATCCGCTCCATGCCTACTTGTTGGATGTCTTCGATTGTACCGCTCTCACAATGTTTACGCATGAGCATACAGAACATCGGCGCTTCCTGTGGATTAAGAAAGCTCTTATCTGTTAGATGCACACGTGGGTATGTTGGATTGACAGAGAGTAGTAGTTTGGAGTTCCCCTCTCTTGATCTAAGATTGAAAAGGATGTCGTGATTGTTCGGTTGATATATTTTACTAATACGGGCGCCCTTATAAACTTGAAGTTCTTGTACAATAGCCCTTGTTACGATGCCGTCTAATGCCATGATCTATATCTCCCATCTCTAATGATTGAACATGATTCCATCAATTCGACTTGCCCTTGAATAAAACCTTCATTCTCTATGATGCCATAGTTTAGGCAAAAACTTAAGAGCACGTTCTGTGATATTTTAACACCTGTCCGAATAGTATTACGATATACCAGGTGGAAAAGCTGTTGCACCATCGAAAATGAGGGTAGACCGGGAGGGAAAGGGAAGCATGGAATTGAAAAAGTGGCATCAGATGGATGTGGAAGAACTACAACATGTCATGGGTGTTCAATCGCAGCAAGGCCTCACGGAAGAAGAAGTAGAACATAAGAGGACCCTGAGTGGTTGGAATGAACTAAGTGAAGGCAAACGCATTTCTCCAATCATTCTTTTTTTGAATCAGTTCAAGGATTTCATGGTCGTGGTATTAATGGGAGCCACCCTGTTGTCAGCTATTCTAGGTGAATATCTAGACGCTGTTACGATTATCGCCATCATCCTGTTGAACGGCATACTTGGATTTGTACAAGAGTTCAGAGCTGAACGTTCGCTTCGAGCACTGAAGAATCTATCAGCACCAAATGCGAAAGTTCTCCGTGGTGGTAAAGTGAATATTATCCCCACAAGGCTGCTTGTACCCGGTGATGTTGTTCTATTAGAAAGTGGGGATCGAGTTCCTGCGGATGTACGTTGGATGGAGACCAATAGCTGTAGTGTAGAGGAGTCTGCACTTACGGGTGAATCTTTACCTGTATCGAAACATTGCCAAGTGATTACTGAAGAAGATGTACAACTAGGAGATCAGAAAAATATTGGGTTTATGGGTACGATGATGACTCGTGGTACAGCTAAGGGGATCGTCATTCGCATAGGAATGGATACTGAGATGGGTAAGATTGCAGATCTCATTCAGAGTACAGAGGCACAAGAGACACCTTTACAACACAGATTGGAACAGCTCGGCAAAATATTGATTATATTGTCCTTAGCTCTTACTATTCTAGTGGTTGTCGCAGGGATCTTACACGGACAGCCTCCCATGGGAATGTTATTGGCGGGTGTTAGTCTAGCTGTTGCAGCAATTCCTGAAGGATTACCGGCCATTGTCACGGTTGCCTTGGCACTCGGTGTGCAACGGATGATCAAGCGTAAAGCTATTGTTCGTAAATTACCTTCTGTAGAAACACTTGGATGTGCATCTGTTATCTGCTCTGATAAGACAGGAACATTAACCCAGAATAAGATGACCGTCACTTCAATCTGGGTTGGGGGGCGTTCCTTGGAGGTAACAGGGGATGGTTATGCTCCCATAGGACAAATATTAGAGAAAAAACAACCCATAGATCTTAAGAATGACCAAGGATTGCGGCGATTGCTACAGATCGGAGCATTATGTAATAACTCCGAGATTGTAGAGGTCACGTCAGACGAGACACGTGGTAAAAGAAAGGTAAAAGATGATGTTAAAGATACCACTTGGGATTTGAAAGGGGATCCTACTGAAGGAGCACTTATAGCGTTATCTTCCAAGATGGGGATGAACTCTCATTCGTTAGGAAGTCTGTATCAACGAGAGCTTGAATTTCCATTCGATTCTGAACGGAAGCTAATGTCGGTTATTGTATCCCATCAAGGCGGGAGACTCATCTATACGAAGGGAGCACCAGATGTCTTGCTGAATCAGTGTTCACACATTCTGTGGGGAGGAAATATTGTTCCACTCACAGGGATGATGAGACAGCAAGTATTAACGGCTAACGAGAGCATGGCTTCAGGAGCATTACGTGTGCTAGGAACAGCTTATCGGGAATTACGACCACAAGAAAGGGTGGAAAGTGAAGCAGATGCAGAATCACAGCTTGTCTTTGTTGGGTTAGCTGGAATGATCGATCCTCCACGACGTGAAGTCCGAGATTCAATAGCGACATGTCGTCGTGCAGGGATAAAGACAGTGATGATAACAGGAGATCATGGAACTACTGCTGAAGCGATTGCCCATCAATTAGGTATTTTGCCACGAGGAGGAATTTCACTTAGTGGGCAAGAATTAGCGAAGCTTAATGATGATCAGCTGGATGCGAAGGTCGATCAAATTTACGTCTATGCCCGTGTATCCCCAGAGCATAAACTACGAATCGTCAAATCGCTTCAACGTAAAGGACATGTCGTCGCTATGACAGGTGACGGAGTGAACGATGCACCTGCCATTAAAGCGGCAGACATCGGTATTGCAATGGGTATAACGGGGACTGATGTCACCAAGGAAGCCTCATCATTAATTCTCAGTGATGATAATTTCTCTACGATTGTTGCTGCGATTGAAGAAGGTCGTAATATTTATGAGAACATACGTAAATTCATTCGATATCTATTGGCATCCAATGTAGGTGAGATCCTCACGATGTTGTTTGCGATGATGTTGGCATTACCACTACCTCTTCTACCGATTCAGATATTATGGGTCAACCTAGTAACAGATGGTTTACCTGCTATGGCATTAGGTGTAGACCAACCAGAGAAAGATCTGATGGAGCATAAGCCAAGAGGTGCAAAAGAAAATATATTTGCCCGCCGCCTGGGTTGGAAAATAATTAGTCGTGGAATATTAATTGGACTCTGCACGCTTGCAGCATTTTGGCTCACACTTCGTGTCGCACCAGATCAAGATGGACAGTTACTGAAGGCGCAATCTGTTGCTTTTGCAACTCTGGTAATGGCACAATTATTCCATGTGTTCGATTGCCGTAGTTCACGTTCTGTATTTCATCGAAATCCATTCCAGAACAAATATCTAGTACTAGCAGTACTATCCTCTGTACTCCTCATGCTAGGTGTGTTCTATATCGAACCGCTCCAACCGATATTTAAAACTGTACCACTTGGATTTCGTGAATGGGCAATCTCACTTGTAGCAGCTGGAATACCGACCTTCCTGATGGGCGCAGGGAGTGTATGGGGTGGAAGAAAGCAAAGGCGCAATGGATCGCAACGTATTATAGCAAATAGTACAAAGATTTCAGCATAAAGTTAATAGATTATGACCCCTCCCTCACGATATGCTTATTTACAATATAATCAGCAATCATGAAGGAGTGGGGATCATTGGAATTCACAAAAATGCATGGACTAGGCAATGACTTTATAGTTATATATGGTGAACAGGAGTTACCGCAAAATGCAAACGAGTTAGCGATTCAATTATGCCATCGTTTTTTTGGAATTGGTGCAGATGGTCTTGTCTATATATTGCCTTCAGATATTGCAGATTTCCGCATGCGTATTATCAATTCAGACGGTTCAGAAGCGGAGCAATGTGGAAATGCTATTCGCTGTGTGGCGAAATACGTATATGATCATGGGTATGTAACAGCGGATGAAATAACGATCGAAACCTTAGGGGCGGGTGCACAGCAAGTTCATCTTCATATGAGGGATGGTAATGTAGAGAAAGTTACCGTTGATATGGGGGAACCTATTTTAGATGGTGTTCAAATACCGACAACGCTCACCGCTAACCCGATTGTGAACTATCCCGTTGAGGTGGAAGGTAATTCATTCCAATTCACAGCGGTCTCTATGGGGAATCCGCATTGTGTGATTTATGTCGAAGATGCGTGTTCATTTGATCTTGAGAAATGGGGTTCTGCATTAGAAGTACATCCTCTTTTTCCTAAAAAAACAAATGTTGAATTTGCAACAATACGGGATCGCAGTCACGTAGATATGAGAGTGTGGGAACGGGGAGCGGGTCCAACTCTTGCCTGTGGTACAGGGGCTTGTGCGACGCTTGTCTCCTCTGTTCTGAATGGGACAACAGAACGTTCTGCTTGGATTAGCCTCAAGGGTGGCGATTTATTCATTGAGTGGAATGAAGTGGATAATCATGTATATATGACAGGACCTGCAACAGCTGTATATACAGGTACGATAGAAATATAAGTTGAATAGATTATTGTACAACCTATTAATAGCCACTTATAGCCACAATCCTAAGTACCTAAATATCGAAAGATATCTAGGTCTTAGGATTTTTGTTTGAACAATACAATGCTTATCATTCATAGTGATCTATGATACATTTATACGAAACTACTTTCAATGTGGAGGGGCAATCATGAAACCGGATTTACGTAAGGCATTGGAGAACAATGTGTTAATCGGGGACGGAGCAATGGGTACTTTTTTATATCAAATGGGTTTTCCTGTGGGAATATCATATGAAGAGTTCAATCTGACAGCGCCTGAAGTAGTAGCGGATGTTCATCGTCGCTATATTGCTGCAGGGGCGCAAATATTAGAATCTAATACCTTTTCAGCGAATTTCGATAAATTATCCAAATATGGTCTAGAGTCCAAAGTAGAAGAAATTAATCGTGCGGGTGTTCGGATTGCTCGAGAAGCAGCAGGGGCAGATGCCTATGTGGTAGGTGCTGTAGGATCTATTCGTGGTGGGAAAAGAACCAATATGTCTACGAAGGAATTGAAACAATATTTCGCAGAACAAATTTCAATTCTACTTGATGAAGGCGTAGATGGTATATTGCTAGAAACATTCTATGATGTTGAAGAGCTGCTGATTGCACTGTCCAGAGTACGTAAGCTTAGTGATATTCCTGTCATCTGTCAATTTGCGGTTGAAGATGTTGCACGAACATTAGATGGATATACAATGCCGGAGGCCTTCCGTATTCTTCAACAAAAAGGCGCTGATATCATCGGCTTTAATTGTCGCACTGGACCCAATGGCATTATGCGGGCAGTTGAAAGTCTTAGTGGTCAATTATCAGTACCTGTCTCTGTATTTCCGAACGCAGGGGTTGCGGATTATGTGGATGGAGAAATTCGTTACACTGCAAAGCCGGAATATTTCGGACAGATGGCTGTGAGATTTGCTGATTTGGGTGCCCGAATTATTGGCGGATGTTGTGGAACAACACCTGAACATATCCAAGAAATATCTCAGGCTCTTCACGGGTACATACCGAAGCCAATTGATAGAACCCCTGTAATGGAGCTGGAAGCGCCAATTGTTATACAAGATAGCCTAGAGGGTAATATTGAAGATGACGATCGTGAGCCGAATCTTGTTGATCTTGTTAAACAGCGGCATACAGTGATTGTTGAGCTGGATCCTCCACGTGACTTGGACATCAAAAAGTTCATGATTGGAGCTAAAGCGCTGAAGACGGCTGGTTGTGATGCATTGACTTTAGCTGATAACTCACTTGCAGTAACTCGTATGAGTAACATGGCATTAGGGTATTTAGCTCAAGCTGAGATTGGCATCAAACCTTTGATTCATATTGCATGTCGAGATCGTAATTTGATAGGCACACAATCTCATCTTATGGGATTTGATGCACTTGGTATTGATCATGTTCTTGCTGTGACAGGTGACCCTGCTAAATTTGGAGATTTACCAGGATCGAGTTCTGTATACGACCTGACATCCTTTGAGATTATACGTATGATTAAACAACTCAATGATGGGGTTGCTTTCTCAGGTAAACCACTGAAGCAGAAAGCGAATTTCCAAGTAGGAGCGGCCTTTAACCCTAATGTGAAGTATCTTTATAAGGCTGTAGAACGATTAGAGAAGAAGATCGCTGCAGGTGCAGATTACATTATGACGCAGCCTGTCTATGATCCGAAATTAATTGTAGCGATTAAAGAAGCAACGGCACATTTAGACACACCTATTTTTCTAGGGATCATGCCTCTAGCTAGTGGTAGAAACGCGCAATACTTACACAATGAAGTTCCAGGGATTCAATTATCCGAAGAGGTACTTACCCGGATGTCTGGTCTCGAGGGTGAAGAAGGAAGAGCTATGGGTGTAACCATTGCTAAAGAATTGGTTGAAGTCGCCATGGAACATTTTAATGGGATTTATATTATGACTCCTTTTATGTTTTATGATATGAGTGTACAACTGATGGAGTATGTGTGGGAGAAGTCAGGTAGAGAACTATCCCCCTTGTTTCGATCATAATTATCAATTACAATAGGTAAATGGATGTGGTGCCGATGTCATTCAGTATGACCGGATACGGTCAATCTAGTCTGCAATATGCAGGTTATAAGGTTGAATTAGAGATCAAGTCTGTTAATCATCGTTACTGTGAAGTTGTACTTCGAATGCCTCGTGAATGGACGTGCTTCGAGGATGTTCTAAGAAGAACAGTGCAGCAGTACGTGAAGCGCGGGAGGGTCGATATCTACATTAATAAAGAGGCGGATTTGGAGAATGTGGCTTATGCTACGTTAAATCACTCCGCCGTTAAAGCGTATTTGCATGCTGCTGATCAACTGAACGTCCAATATGGACTGGAGGGGAAATTAACAGTTAAGGATATACTCGCACTTCCTGATGTTCTACTATCTCCAGATCGTGTACCGATTGATAATGAAGAAGATATGGAGAAGTGGGGGGATGTTCTTCAGGAAGGACTTCGGAAAGCTCTAGAGAGTCTGATGACGATGCGGCGTAAGGAAGGGCAACATTTAATGCAGGATGTTGAACAACGATTAGAACGTTTACAGGTGTTACATGATGAGATGGTAACTTATGCCCCACATGTGGTAGAGGAACATCGCAACAAGCTCAGGCAAAGGCTAACCGAACTTCAGGATAATTCATTCACTTTAGATGACCAGAAGTTAGGGATGGAGATCGCTGTTTACGCAGATCGTTCAAACATTGACGAAGAATTAATTCGACTGCAAAGCCATTTCAAACAATGCAGGGAATTGCTTCTTGCGGATGAAGTGATTGGACGGAAATTAGACTTTTTGATTCAGGAAATGAATAGGGAAGTTAATACGATCGGATCGAAATCCAATTATTTGGCTCTGGTAACCCGCGTTGTTGAAATGAAAGCGGAACTAGAGAAAATTCGAGAGCAAGCAGCGAATATAGAATAAGTAAGAGTGCATTTACGGACAGCGTTGTGTCAAATGTATAGGGGGAAAAACTGAGATATGGCAATCAAACTCATTAACATCGGCTTTGGGAATATTGTGTCAGCGAATCGTATTGTCTCAATCGTTAGCCCAGAATCTGCGCCTATTAAACGTATCATTCAGGAAGCGAGAGACCGGCATATGCTGATCGATGCAACCTATGGACGCCGGACGAGAGCTGTCATTATTACTGACAGTGATCATGTCATATTATCAGCGGTACAACCGGAGACGGTTGCTCATCGTCTATCGAGTAAAGATGATGATAATGACGAATAAGATGGAGAGAAGTATGTCTAAAGGATTATTAATCGTATTATCCGGTCCTTCTGGAGTGGGTAAAGGAACTGTATGTAATGCACTTCGTGGTAAAATGGATAACTTGGTATACTCGGTGTCTGCGACAACACGTAATCCACGTGTAGGTGAAGAGGACGGAGTGAACTATTTTTTCAAATCCCGTGATCAATTCACAGATATGATAGAACATGACCAGCTTCTTGAATATGCTGAATATGTTGGAAACTATTATGGAACACCTCGTGATTTCGTCGAGCAGACACTTCTTAGTGGGAAAGATATTATTCTTGAAATAGAAGTACAAGGCGCACTTAAAGTGAAAGAAAAGTTCCCAGAAGGAATATTTATTTTCTTGCTTCCACCTTCATTGGATGAGTTGGAAGGTCGAATTAGAGGTCGAGGAACCGAGAGCCAAGCTACGATTGAGCATCGGCTTTCAGTAGCGGTTGATGAAATTGGTCTAATGGAGCATTATGATTATGCTGTTGTTAATGATCAGATTGATCAAGCGTGCAAACGAATAGAATCTATTGTTATTGCCGAGCATTGTAAGGTTAGAAGTAGTGGCATCTGAATCTGGAACCATTGTACTTCATAATAAAAGAAGAGGTGTCCTAACATGTTATATCCTTCCATTGATGAAATGATGAACAAAGTTGACAGTAAGTATTCTTTAGTTGTAGCATCTTCACGTCGAGCAAGACAACTGCGTGAAGGCGGTAAAACGCTACTTAATGCTCCAAAGTCCCATAAGTATGTTGGTGTTGCACTTGAAGAAATATATGCTGATATGATCGTTGTTGAACCTGGAACAGAGGAAGAAAACAATAAGTAGTTGTGATACGATTGTATAGCATTGAATGAAGTCTAATTACGCAACAACCGTAAGGTTGTTGTTTTTTTTCAATTTAAGAAAGTATTTTATGTATTCCAGATGAAAGGTGGAGGTATTCATGCTGAGTGGTAAAAAAATAGTGCTTGGTGTTACTGGTGGGATTGCTGCCTATAAAGCAGCTTCGTTAGTGAGTAAGCTTGTGCAAAAAGGTGCCGATGTCCATGTCATTATGACTGAATCAGCGCAGCAATTCATAACGGAACTTACATTACAGTCACTATCTAAAAACCCTGTATACAGCGATACTTTCGACGAACGTGAGCCTTCGGTGGTTTCACATATCCATTTGGCAGATCTAGCCGATCTAGTTATTGTTGCTCCAGCAACTGCCAACATGATAGCTAAAATGGCACATGGACTTGCCGATGATATGTTGTCTACGACATTGTTAGCAACAACAGCCCCGATCATGGTTGTACCTGCTATGAATGTGCACATGTATCAACATCCAGCAGTCATTGATAATATGAGGATTCTGAATGCGAGAGGTGTATCCTTTATAGAGCCTGGTGAAGGTTTATTGGCATGTGGATATGTAGGCAAAGGCCGTATGGAAGAACCGGAAAGTATCGTACAAATTGTCGAACAGTTCTTCTCTGGAGCATTGCAGGACAAGCCTCAACTTCTTACAGGAAAAAAGGTTGTTGTTACCGCAGGTGGGACCATTGAACGAATTGATCCAGTTCGCTACATAACGAATGACTCATCCGGCAAAATGGGTGTCGCTATCGCTAAAGCAGCTCACGATATGGGTGCAGAAGTTGTTCTAGTCGCGGGACATATTGATGTTGTACCCCCAATCAATATTCAAGTGGTGCGTGTTCAATCTGCGCAAGAGATGTTTGATGCAGTTCTGGAACATTGGGAAGACAGCGATATTGTTATTAAAGCAGCTGCTGTGGCGGATTACAGGCCTCTTCATACTGCGGATCGTAAAATGAAGAAGTCTGGTGATACCATGACACTTGAATTAGTGAAAACGGTAGATATTTTAGAACGGCTAGGTCAAATAAAGAAATCGCAATTTCTAATTGGTTTCGCAGCGGAGACGAACGATGTTGAGAAATATTCACGTGAGAAGCTTACCCGTAAAAATTGTGACTTAATGGTTGCTAATGATGTGACATCTGAAGGTGCAGGATTTCGGTCAGATACGAATATTGTGCAAATATATGATCGACTAGGACTTGTTGAACAGTTACCGATGCTCTCCAAAGAGGATGTAGCTCAGCGCTTATTGACTATTGCAGCTACACGAATGGGTGGAGTTCACTCTTGATGGAAATAGCCAAGGTCATTGTTGATGTTGCAGTTAGGGAGACAGACCGTCCATTTGATTATCTGATTCCGGATTCCATGCGAGCTTGGATTGAAGTCGGCAGCCGGGTTGGCGTTCCGTTCGGGCATCGTACTGTGCAAGGATTCGTCATAGCCATCCAACCACAAGAACAAAGTGGATCGTTCAAAATGAAACCCATACAAGAAGTGTTGGATATCATTCCTCCTCTATCAGTCGAGTTAATAGAGTTAGCACAGTGGATGAGTCAGCAATATGCTTGTCGCTTCATCACGGCTTTACAAGTAATGGTTCCCACAGCGTTAAAGGGCAAATCGGAACGTTATATTTCTCTAGCGGATTCGAATGAAGAACGGCAACTCAGTCCAGAATTAGAAGATAGTCTCTTTGCGAGGCAAACTTTTGTCCAGCTAGGGGAAGAAGAAATTATTGACTTTGTTCGACGTAAAGCTGAAGTGACAATGCAACAGCTTAGCCATGCTTTTCCAGATCAAGCGTCCACTTTGAAATCATTGTTAAGAAGAGGCATACTGCAAGAAAATCGGCACATTAAGGATAAATTGCAGAAAAAAACGATGAAAGCTGTTCATTTGGCAATCGGTAGCGAGGAAGCTCTAGAGGTTATAGATCAATTTCCAGCCAAAGCCAAACGTCAGAAGGAAGTACTCCAATTCATATATGACTCGAAGGAATTGCTTCCTCTACCTATGAAAACAATTATGTCTGCATTACAAGTGACTTCAGGTACGGTGAAAAGTCTTGTTGATAAAGGATATGTGACGGTTGAAGATGTTGAAGTATTACGAGACCCCTATCAGGGCCGTCATTTCGAACCAACGACTCCACTCACTTTTACGGAAGAACAACAGAACGCATATGACCGAATTGTGGATACATTAGAGTCACAGGAGCATGGTGTATTTCTGCTTCATGGTGTGACGGGTAGCGGGAAGACCGAGATTTACTTACAGAGTATACAACGGTGTTTGGAGCAAGGGCGAGAAGCTATTGTGCTTGTACCTGAGATTTCATTGACGCCTCAAATGGTTGAGCGATTCAAAGGACGGTTTGGTGATTTGGTTGCCGTGATGCACAGCCGCCTATCAGGTGGGGAACGCTATGATGAATGGCGTAAGATTCGTGAAGGTAAAGCATCTGTGGTGGTTGGTGCTCGATCGGCTGTATTTGCACCATTTACTAACTTAGGTCTGATCATTATGGATGAAGAGCATGAAACATCATATAAGCAAGAGGAAAGTCCGAAATACCATGCGCGGAATGTGGCGGTTCATCGTGCGCAACAAATTGGTGCAGTAGTCATTTTAGGCTCCGCTACACCCTCCTTAGAAACCTATCATGCGGCAAGATCTCATGCTAATCCTGATTTCTCGCCTTGGTTATTGGAGATGCCAACACGTGCGTTAGGCAATAAAATGCCTGAAGTTCATATTGTAGATATGCGTGAAGAATTACGTGTAGGAAACCGCTCTATGTTTAGTCGAACTTTACATGAAGCCATTGCTACACGCCTAGAAAAGAAAGAACAGATGGTCTTGCTGCTTAATCGACGGGGATATTCAACATTTGTTATGTGCCGAAGTTGTGGTTATGTAGCGGGTTGTCCAGAATGTGATATATCATTAACCTTTCATCAGAAGTCGAATAATTTACGTTGTCACTACTGTGGATATGCAGAATCTGCACCACAAGTGTGCCCAGAGTGTGGTAGCGAGCATATTCGTTTTTTTGGAACAGGTACACAGCGTGTGGAAGAGGAGCTTGCGAAGTTATTCCCAGGAATTCGTGTTATCCGTATGGATGTAGATACGACAACGGAGAAAGGCTCTCACGAAAAGTTACTGAAACAATTCGGAGAGAAGAAAGCCGATATCCTTCTCGGAACACAAATGGTCGCTAAAGGTTTAGATTTCCCTGATGTTACGTTGGTTGGAGTCATTACTGCCGATTCGGCGCTTAATCTACCAGATTTCCGTGCAGCAGAGAAAACATTCCAGTTATTGACACAGGTAGCCGGACGTGCAGGTAGACATCAATTACCCGGTGAAGTATTTATTCAGTCATATACACCAGAACATTATTCTATTATCCATGCGAGTGGGCATGACTATACTTCTTTTGTTAGAGATGAGTTTCGTCACCGGAAAGGGCTTCATTATCCACCATATTGTCGGTTAATTCTTGTAACCATGTCCCATGAGCAGCTTCCACTACTATTGAGGATGTCCGAGAACATGGCTATTACGCTGCAAGGTAAAGCGAGACAACGGGGCTGGTTGGGTAGTCTCGATCGGTTATCAGCAGATGCCTTAGATATTCTTGGTCCTATAGCTTCTCCTATTCCTAGGATTAAAAATAGATACCGATTCCAATGTATGATAAAATGGCGTGGGAACATCGATGCTATTGGGCTTGTCTTAGAGGCAGCTCATCAGATAGAGGATGCGGTGCATGATCAACATTTTCAAATTAGTGTAGACATTGATCCTCAAATGCTAATGTGAGTAACATGAATCAATTTCATAATAGTTTACGTGATTATGAAATTGATTCACCTATTATTCAATCATTTCGTATTATTAATAAATGAACTTTTATTTAAGGAAGGTGTTAGTTGTAATGTCCATTCGAATTATTGTTATTGAACCTGATGAAGTGCTCCACCAGATGGCTAAAGAAGTAAAGAAAATTACACCAAACGTTCAGAAATTATTGAATGATATGGCAGATACGATGTATGACGCTGAAGGCGTAGGTCTTGCTGCACCTCAAGTTGGAATTCTTAAACGATTAATTGTCGTTGATGTGGGAGATGAGAATGGATTGATCAAATTGATTAACCCTGAAGTTGTCTCTGCTGAAGGAGAGCAGTTCGGTCCTGAAGGATGTCTAAGCATTCCTAAAATTAATGGTGATGTTCGACGTGCTGAGACGGTAACGGTTAAAGGGCTTGATCCAGAAGGTAAGGAAATTACGATAACGGGAAGTGGACTATTAGCTCGTGCCTTCTTACATGAGATTGACCACTTGAACGGTGTACTATTCACTGACATTGCAGAGAAAGTGTATGAATATATTCCAGAACGACTTGGAAAGGAATGACGACATCATGAATATCGTATTTATGGGAACACCGGCGTTTGCGGTTCCCAGTTTGCGTATGCTCCTTGAAGAGGGGTATCAGGTTGTTGCCGTCGTGACACAACCTGATCGCCCACAAGGTCGCAAGCGAATACTAACACCAACGCCCGTGAAGGAAGTAGCCCTTGAATACGGTTTACCTGTGTTGCAGCCTGAACGTATGCGTAATAAGGATGCAGTAGAAGAACTAGCAGCATATAAACCTGATCTAATTGTAACAGCAGCTTATGGTCAGATTCTTCCTAAAGCAGTATTGGATCTGCCAACACGTGGTTGTGTTAACATTCATGGATCGCTATTGCCTAAGTATCGTGGGGGGGCACCTATTCAACGATCCATTATAAACGGTGAGTTGGTGACGGGTGTTACTCTGATGTACATGGCAGAGGGATTGGATACCGGAGATATGATTGCTCAGGTAAAAGTGGCTATTGAGGAAAAAGATACATCCGGCACCATGTTCGAGAAGCTAAGTAAGGTCGGAGCCACTTTACTACAAGAACAACTACCTAACCTTCTTGAAGGTATAGTTACCAGAATTCCACAGAATGATGTTGATGCTTCTTATTCGCCAAATCTCAAGCGTGAAGATGAACGAATCGATTGGAACCGAAGCGCTCGAGAAATTTTCAATCAGGTTCGTGGATTAGTTCCTTTCTCTGGAGCGTTTACTCTGTGGGAGGGTGAGGTATTCAAAGTATGGGCGGCTTCCCCCTCCGCTATATCTTCACAGCAGGATGCTACACTTCCCGGCACGGTTCTTGAACTAACTGAACTTGGAATAGAAGTGAAGACAGGTGATGGTTCGGTCTGGTTGACTAAAGTTCAGCCTAGTGGAAAGAAAGTCATGGAAGTTGAAGCGTTTGTTCGAGGTACGAGTATGGTTAAAGGAACAGTATTGTCATGAGCAATGATCGTAAACCCAACAAGAATCACACAGTAACCGCGCGTGAATTAGCATTGGACGTATTAACTAAGGTAGAACAGGAAGGCGCATATAGTAACTTACAGTTGAATGCTGGATTGCAAAAAGCCGCGTTAATCCGCGAAGATGTAGCATTGACAACGGAATTAGTGTATGGAACAATCGCTCGTCTGAACACGCTAGACTATTTCTTAAGAAGATATGTGGCCAAAGGATTGGACAAGCTACAACCATGGGTGCGCAATCTATTACGAATGAGCTTATACCAATTGATGTATTTGGATCGAATTCCGCCACATGCGGTAGTGAATGAAGCTGTTAATATAGCAAAGAGTAAGGGACATCAAGGGATTTCCGGGATGGTAAACGGAGTGCTACGCAGTATACTACGTAGTAAGGAAGAGTTAGTTATACCTGAAGGACTAACCCCAGCTGAAAGAATAGCATTACAGCATTCCCATCCGAAATGGTTGGTGAAACGTTGGATTACGCAATACGGCGAACAGGCTGCTGAAGAGATTTGTATTGCCAACAATACACCTCCTTCGATCAGTGTACGTGTGAATACAACGATGATTAGCCGTGAGAAGCTAATGAAGGTGATGGCGGAACAAGGTATAGAGGCAATGCCTTCTTCACTGACATTGGAAGGCATTCTCATCAAGAGTGGTGGGAATATGGCCTTAACGGACTGGTATCGTGATGGATTATTATCCGTACAGGATGAAAGTTCTATGCTAGTCGCTGAAGCTGTTGGACCAATGCCTGGCATGAGAATTCTAGATTGCTGCGCTGCACCTGGTGGTAAGACCGCACATATGGCTGAGTTAATGAAGGATGATGGACATATCATCGCAAATGATATGTACCCTCATAAAGAGAAACTTATCCGTGAACAGGCCGAGCGTCTGGGACTTTCTTCAATTGAGACAGTTGTTGGAGATGCTCTGAATTTGAGTGAAGCATATTCGGAATCTTCCTTTGATCGTATTTTACTGGACGCTCCTTGCTCCGGACTTGGCGTGATCCGACGCAAACCTGACCTGAAATGGGCTAAGAAGCCGGCTGATATTGAAGGGATTGCGACTTTGCAATATGAACTCCTAGAGAAGATTTCGCCCTTGTTACGAGTGGGAGGAATCTTGGTATACAGCACTTGTACAATTGAGCCACAAGAGAATGAAGAGATGGTGAGACGATTCTTGGAGAACCATCCACAATACGGACTAGCTGAGGAGCATCCATCTTCATGGACTGAACTACAGAGAATTGCTCTATCACGTGGTGGAGGTATACAAATCTTACCTCAAGATTTCAAAAGTGATGGGTTCTTTATTGCTCGGATCCAGCGAATCTCTTAGTATTGTAAGGTCAATTTCTAGTAAATGAGTTCCCATAATCCGCTAGCCACAAGGTTTAGCGGGTTTTCTCTTTTATTGTGCCTTTTATTTGTGTTAAAATAGGAAGAATGAGAAATGATATGCATAAGAATAAATTAAGCAGGTGAGAAAAGAATGAAACCCTTTATATATGATTACAACTTAGATGATCTACAAGAGTGGGCGAAAGAGAACGGAGAACCGGCTTTTCGAGCGGGACAAATTTTTGATTGGATATACGTAAAAAGAGTTAATAAATTCGAAGAAATGAGTAACTTATCTAAAGAGTTACGGCAGAAATTAGAAGATCAATTCCAATTCGTAACTCTGTCAGAGATTACGAAGTTCGAATCAAAGGATGGAACAGTTAAATTCTTATTTGGTCTACATGACGATCACGCCATTGAGACGGTTGTAATGAAACATAATTACGGGAACAGTGTTTGTGTGACGACTCAAGTAGGATGTCGAGTTGGATGTACTTTCTGTGCATCTACACTAGGCGGATTGAAAAGAGATTTAACAGCAGGTGAGATTGTTGCTCAAGTGGTTCAAGCCCAGAAGATATTGGATGCTAGAAATGAACGTGTCAGCAGTATCGTTATCATGGGAACAGGTGAACCTTTTGAAAACTATGACGCAACAATGAAATTTCTGAGAATTATGATTCATGAGAAAGGCCTGAATATAGGTCAGCGGCATATTACGGTCTCCACGAGCGGGATTGTTCCTAATATCTACAAATTCGCAGATGAAGACACACAGATTAATCTTGCTATTTCAATACATGCACCTAATGATGCCTTACGCTCTAAGTTAATGCCGGTCAACCGTCGTTTTCCTTTTGCAGATGTTATGGAATCATTAAGATATTATCTTGCCAAAACGGGACGGAGAATTTCATTCGAGTATGCCTTAATTGGTGGCGTTAACGATCAACCGGAACATGCTCAGGAACTAGCAGATGTTATTAAAGATATGTTATGCCATGTGAATCTCATTCCAGTCAACCATGTACCTGAACGTAAATACGTTCGTACATCGCGTAATGATATTTTTCAGTTTCAAAGGATTCTTGCAGATAACGGAGTGAATGTAACCATTCGCCGTGAACAAGGCCATGATATTGCGGCCGCCTGTGGACAGCTACGGGCTAAGCATATGGAGTTGAGGTGAGATAACTGTGATCAATTATGTTCAGGTTAGCCATATTGGAAACGTTCGATCTATCAACGAAGATTCTGTTCAGGTGTGTAATACAGACTCAGGTTATACGCTTGGGATCGTTGCAGATGGAATGGGTGGACATCAAGCTGGTGAAAAAGCAAGCCAGTTTGCTGTCGAAACGATATTAGCGGATCTATCTGCTCTTGAAAAGGGGATGTCCTCAGAAGCATTACAAGCCGCTCTCAGTGATGCTATTCTACGTGCGAATGATGTTATTTATCATGAAGCTGCGAATAACGAACAGTATCATAATATGGGCACAACGGCTGTTGTGTTATTAATGAATGGAACCCAGGGTTGGATTGGACATGTTGGGGATAGCCGAGCATATAAAGTTGCTGAATGTAAAGCTATTCAGCTAACTGAAGATCATACGCTAGTTAATGAATTGTATAAGAATGGACAGATCACAGAAGCAGAATTAGATACTCATCCGAGACGTAATGTTCTTACTAAAGCTGTGGGAACGGATATCGAAGTAACCGTTGATGTTGATTCAGTTACACTTGGACCTCAGGAAGTTCTGTTTCTATGTAGCGATGGTCTTACTAATATGGTGAGTAATCAGCACTTGGGCCAAATCGTAGGAATGCAGGAAGTGACACTTGCAGAACGTGCGGATCGTCTATTACAACTAGCACTTCTCGCGGGAGGCGACGATAATATTACGATCGCCCTCTTTGAACTTCAAAATGATGTCGTATTGGCAAGTGTAAAGGAGTGGGATTCATGATCGGACACGAATTGGGCGGTCGTTATGAAATTATAGAGCGAATCGGCGGAGGTGGCATGGCACTCGTATATAAAGCCCATGATATTTTGTTGGGTCGGAACGTTGCCATTAAAGTATTGCGCCAACAGTTCGTGGATGATGAAGAGTTTATTCGACGTTTCCGTCGAGAAGCGCAATCTGCAGCATCTTTATCACATCCGAATGTCGTGAGTATTTATGATGTGGGACAAGAAGATGATATTCATTATATCGTTATGGAATATATAGAAGGATTTAATTTGAATGAGATTATTCAGGATCGTGCACCATTACAAGTGGAAGAATCTATACGGATCACCGCACAAATCTGTGATGCACTCGATCACGCACATCAGAATCAAATCATCCATAGAGACATTAAGCCTCATAATATTCTTATTGGTCGTAATGGTCGTGTAAAGGTAACGGATTTTGGTATTGCGCGAGCGGTAACCTCAACAACGATTACTCAGACGGGTTCTGTTCTTGGCTCTGTTCATTATTTCTCCCCGGAACATGCTAAGGGTGTGTTAACAGGTGAGAAGTCGGATTTATATTCACTAGGGATTGTATTATATCAAATGTTAACGGGGACCTTACCCTTTTTGGGTGAAAGTCCAATTAGTGTGGCCTTGAAACATTTGCAAGAAGATTTTGAGGATCCACGAGATACCAATCCACTTATACCACAAAGTGTAGAGAATATTATTTTGAAATCAATGCGTAAAAACCCAAGTGAACGCTATCAATCTGCTAAAGAAATGCTAAAGGATTTAGATACATGCTTGCTAACTGAGCGTCGAAATGAATCCAAAATTCTGTTTGCAGATCCAGATGCGGATCAGACACGAGCTATGCCGGCGATAAAGCCTATGCAAAGAGGAGCATCGTATTCTAGAGCAAACAAGTTGTTTGACGAAGATGATGATGATAATTTGTTAGAATCAGATGGTAAGCGCGCGAAAAAATGGGTAAAACCAACACTATGGATTAGCTTAACTCTAATTATATTAATCAGTATGGTTGGTGTGATCTGGTACGTGAATCAAAAATTGGTCGTACCGGAAGTAACCATCCCTAATGTCGTTAACTTACAGGAAGAGATTGCTGTTAAAGAATTGATCGAACTTGGGCTTGTTATTGATGATCCTATTATTCGCACTTATAAAGAAGGCTTTGAAGATGGCGTTGTATTCGAGCAGAATAAACGTGAAGGAACCGTTGTTAAGGAAGGAGCTACCATTAGACTTTCTGTAAGCATTGAAAAACCATTGCCTAAGATGCCGGATTTGAAAGAGAAGACCTTCGAAGAAGCATCAGATGAATTGTTGGCGATGATGGTTAAAGAAGCTAATATTAAAGAGACACCTGAATATAGTGATAAACCTGTTGGCACAGTTATTAAACAAGAACCTGGAGTTAATTCTGAATTCAATCCGGACACGGTAGAAGTTGTTCTAACCGTCAGCCAAGGGCTAGAATCCATCGAGATGCCAGATTTACTGGGTAAGTCACGAAGTGAAGCGGAAAGTAAGCTGAAGGAAGTAGGCTTGACATTAGGAGAAGTCGTGGAAGAGACTAGCTTCAAAGTTGAAAAAGGATTGGTTAGTAAACAATGGCCTTATGATGCGGGTTCTCAAGCAGCTGTTGGTGACGAAGTGAAGATATTTATCAGTACGGGGTATCCTCCTGAAGCATTGAATTATACGTTCAATCTGCCTGTTGCTCCTGTAGAGGACGGCAAAAATAGTAAAATTAAAATTGAATATTCTGATGCACGTTATGATGAAGGGAAAAAGGATTGGGGTATGAAGACGATTAAGTCTACACAAGTATTCCCTATCGAGTTAGTACTGGCACCGAATATTGACGCGGTTGTATCGCTTTATCGTGATGGAGAATTCTTTGAAGCATACACGATATCCTATAACGATGTTAAGAATGGCTCAGTACCTGATATCTTCATTCCTCAAAGTGATCAAGGTTCTCCTGAAGATGATGTAGATTCAGAGATTATTACGGATCCAGGAACCATTACTGATCCTACTGCTCCAGAAGATGTTGTTGATGTTGATTGATCGTATAACCATCCACAGTTCTATGGAAAGTGAGGCCAATCTTGTATGCCAGATGGTGTAATTGTAAAAGCGCTAAGCGGTTATTATTACGTTAAGCCAATTCTTAATGGTAGGGCGGTAACTACGGAAGGGCAACCAGCGATCCAATGTAGAGCGCGTGGAGTATTTAGAGATCGAGGAATATCTCCTTTGGTAGGAGATCATGTTGTATATACTTTGTCTGATCATGATGAGGGCACAGTGACTGAAATCAAGCCACGTCATTCACAATTAATTCGCCCGCCGATAGCTAATGTACAGTTTGCAGTGCTTGTCTTTTCCTTACGTGAACCAGATTTGAATTTACCACTATTAGATAAGTTTCTTGTGCATATTGAGCATTCTGGACTTAATGCAATAATATGTCTAACTAAACAGGATCTATTAGATGGAAAAGTGATGGATAAAAAAGACCCCATTATCTTTGTGCAGGAACTCTATGAACAGATCGGTTACGAGGTTATCTTAACGAGTTCTCGATCTGGGATGGGGCAAGAGCAATTACGTGAACGACTTGCTGGGCACATTTGTGTATTCTCTGGACAGTCGGGAGTAGGTAAATCTTCTCTTCTTAATGCACTAATGCCAAGTCTTAACTTGGAGACAAATGAGATTAGTATGAAGTTGGGTCGAGGTAAACATACGACTCGTCACGTGGAACTGATTGAATTAGATAATGGTGCATTTGTAGCAGATACACCTGGTTTTAGTCAATTGGATTTCTTAGAAATGGAAGTAGGGGATTTATCCTCATGTTTTAGAGAGTTCAAGCCCTTTTCAGATGAATGTAAATTTCGTGGCTGTAGTCATTTACATGAACCTGGGTGTAAGGTGATTGCAGCTGTGAAACAAGGTGAAATTGCACAGATTCGATATGATAATTACATGCAGTTCTACGCAGAGATGAAAGATAAAAAGCGGAGGTATTAACATATGATCAAAATTGCGCCATCCATATTATCAGCTGATTTTGCTAAACTAGGAGCGGAAGTTGCCGAAGTAGAAGCAGGCGGGGCAGATTGGATACATGTTGATGTGATGGACGGGCATTTTGTTCCTAACATTACGTTAGGTCCACCTATCGTTAATGCCATTCAGCATTATACTGCACTCCCACTTGACGTACATCTAATGATTGAACAACCTGAACGATATATAGCAGATTTCGCGAAGGCGGGTGCTAAAGTGATTACGGTACATGCTGAAGCGTGCACACACCTGCATCGTGTTGTTCATATGATCAAGGAGCTTGGTGTACAAGCCGGGGTTGCAATTAATCCTGGTACACCTGCTTCGGTCTTGCGAGAAGTTCTACCTGATCTTGATCTAGTGTTAGTGATGACAGTGAATCCTGGTTTTGGTGGACAGACCTTCATTCCACGAACTCTCCAGAAAATCCGTGAAATACGTCAATCTCTTAATGAAGCTTCATTGCTAGATGTTCATATAGAGGTGGATGGTGGAGTAACAGTGGAGACTGCTCCACTCGTAGCTAATGCAGGCGCGGATGTATTAGTAGCAGGCAGTGCAGTATTTGGACAGTCTAATAGAGCGCTAGCCATTTCTCAGATCAGAGGAAGCATAAGGGGGAAGTAAGCGGATGACTTTTAAAGAAGCCTTATGGTTGACTCTTGCCAGTATGGGTGCAGGGATGATGCTAGGTACATTTGCTATCCTCAAGTCGCCGTTTAACGCGATAACTTCACTTGTTGCAGTTTTTATTACGATTTATTATTTTCGTAATTTTGAGCGTAAAGGTTTAAGAATAGGGTATGTCATTTTTACGTTACTCTATTTTATTTTATTTATATTTATGGTTTCTATTTATCAATATTATCAAGGCGATGTTCCAGCGGTATAAGTCATAGGGCATGCTATCTTCGCATAAACATGGTTACATGAGCAGAAATTTCATGTAGCCTTTTTTTGTTTCCTGTTATAGTAAAGGCTCAGTGGATCCAGATCGAAAGGTATGAGAATGATGGGGAGGATGAAATATGAAATTTTACACATTCAAGCTACCTAGGTTCTTGGGGGGATTTGTCAAAGCAATTCTTAATACTTTTAATAAAAATTGACACAATGGTCATACCCCTGTCAAGTAGACAGATGAAAAAACTATGCAGCCAGCGCGTGCCGATACTCAATCGGCGCGCGTTGTTTGAGTTTAGCCTGAAACCGTTGATAGTTATAAAAGTAGATATAATCTTCAACGGCTTGATGTATCTCGGCTTCTGACTTACACTGGAGAAGATACAACTTCTCTGTTTTGAGATGCGAAAAGAAGGATTCGATGCACGCGTTATCCAGGCAGGTTGCTTTGCGAGAGTGGCTGCCTTTGACGCTGAATGCTTCTAGTCGTGTGTTGTACACTTGAGACGTATATTGGAAACCTTGATCCGAATGGAGCACGGCTTCTGATACGTCTCTTTTTCTTGTCCACTGGTCGATCGTATCTAGTACGAGTTTAACATCGTTACGATCTGATATTTGCCAAGCTACGATCTCATTGTTAAATAAGTCCTGAATCGCAGACAGGTAATAAAAGCGTGTACCATCGGAGATATAGGTGATATCTGTGACCATCTTTTGTTGAGGGCCTGTAGCATGAAATTGACGCTTCAATCGGTTAGGATATACGACAGAAGGTGTATAATTGAATCGTTGTCTTTTCCTTCGTATCACGGATTGGATGGATAATTCCCTCATGAGCCGCGCTACCTTTTTGTGGTTGACACGATAGCCTGCTTCCCATAAAGCCGTCATCATACGTGGATATCCAAAGTAAGAATGAACGGAATGAATAGCCATCATGTGCTCCTTGATTTCATGATCTCGCGCTTGTCTTTCAATACGCTTAGATCGCGTTGCACGCCATTTGTAGTAGCTGGCTCTGGGTACACCTGCAATGGTTAATAAACGCGTGACACCGTGTAACTCACGGAGTTCTTCAATTACTTGATAGTTGTCTTGCTGACTGAGGAAGCCTCCTTTACCAGATTTGGATACCGCTTTTTTAAGTAGTCCACCTGTACTTTCAGGTGATCTCGCTCTTCCTCTACAGAGGCAAAAGACGTACGTGTTCGTCCTTTTAACGGATTAGATAAGCTTTTACGTACATCGAATTCCTCTCCATCTCGCCACTTTCTCACCCATACTTTTAATTGTGTGCAGTTCCTAATTCCCAAGTTTTCTGCCACCACTTTGAAGCTTGCTAATCCCTTAAGGTATTCTTTGACCGCTACTTCTTTAAATTCATTCGTATACTGTTGAAATACTTGTCCTTTTTTAGCCATAAAAATATCCCCTCCAAGTTCACTCTTTCCCACATGATAACATGCGGTTTTTTTTGAGTGTCTACTTAAAGGGGATATTACCACAATATCTTCTCAGGTATGTCGGAGAGCAAAAAAAACCTCTGACCAAGGTATAGTGTATACGGTCAGAGGTATCAAAAAAGCACCTGCTGGAACTAGGTGCTTTTTGCAAATATAAGAAAGTAATCAGTTTACGTTTTACTTTAGTCGTATATTTTTAACAAAAACAGTTACGTTCCTAACAAGTAGGTTAACGCAACTGTTTCTTATTGATTATATACTGTTGTAGATATTAGACGCGAGTAACTTTACCTGATTTAAGTGCGCGAGTGCTGACATAAACACGTTTTGGCTTACCATCTACCAAAATGCGGACCTTCTGAACGTTAACTCCCCAAGACCGACGGTTGCGGTTGTTTGCGTGAGATACATGGTTACCAGTGCCTGGTTTTTTACCTGTAATATAACATTTGCGAGACATAGATTACACCTCCTTGTTCCAATACACCTGCATAAAACAATACTTTTATATAATATCACAGCAAAAATTGCTTCGTCAACCATCGGCAAAAACATTTATTTCTTTTGGTTCTTATAGTACAATATTATATAGCCTATATTTATCGGAAAAAGTGAGTAATACGGGCTGATTTATAAGTATTTGGTTTATTGATTACAGTTAGCCTAGGGGTGGACATATTAAAAATATATTGACAAATTTATGTTATTTAAAGAAAATGCAAAATTTGATAGTAAATGTAGTATTATGAAAGATAAATAAGATGCCAATGGTTTGTGTATCAAGCTAGGAAGGGGATTTCTCACTTGAGTAAGCGTTCTTTGAATGGAATAGATTTTACTTCAATGGTTTTACTAGGAGCAGAACAATTGCAACAACATGCAGAACATGTTAATTCCCTAAATGTATTTCCGGTTCCAGATGGAGATACGGGGACGAACATGAATTTAACGATGACCGCAGGAGTGGCTGAGTTAAAGAAGAATAATTCTGAATCGATCGGACATAGTGCTGGTGTACTATCTAAAGGCCTTCTTATGGGGGCACGTGGTAACTCGGGTGTAATCCTATCGCAGCTATTTCGTGGATTCGGTCGTTACGCAGCTACATATGAAGAGTTGAACACACAACAATTCGCTGCAGCGTTACAAGTTGGTGTTGATACAGCTTATAAGGCTGTGGTTAAACCTGTTGAGGGTACAATCCTCACGGTGGCTAAGGAAGCAGCTAAGCATGCTGTGTACTGTGCTAGACGCACTAGTGACATTGTCGAATTGATGGAACAAGTACTTATGAAAGCGAAAGAAGCGTTATCACAGACGCCAGAATTACTACCTATCCTTAAGCAGGTAGGTGTTGTGGATTCAGGGGGACAGGGTCTCGTATATATTTATGAAGGATTCCTTCAGTATTTGAAGGGTGGAACAGAGTTGAATTTAGGAGGGGACTTGGCTTCTAGAACGGCTCCCCAAGCTAATCAATCACCGATTCAGGCAACTAAGCTAGCTTTTGAGGTTCCTATGAGTGCTCAATCGTGTTTAGAGACAGAAGATATTGAATTCTTGTATGATATGGAGTTCTTTATTAACCGTCAAATAGGAGAGGTACAAGCACAAGAATTTGATGAAGAGCAATTTCGGAAATCATTATCAGTGAACGGGGATTCTATTATCGTGATTGCTGATGATGAAATCATCAAAGTGCATGTTCACTCTAAATCACCAGGCGAGGTTCTTAACCTGGCTTTAAAATATGGCGAAATTACACAAATTCATATTCTGAATATGCGTGAACAACATCGTGATTTACTCTCTGCAGGATTAGATAGTGCATCTATGTCAGAATTATTCGTAGATATTCCGATGGATGGCGAGATTGCGACACCGGTTGTAGCGGAACCGCCTGCCGACGAGATTGCACCTTATGGTTTCATTGCCGTATCATCTGGACAAGGGATTACAGATATTTTCACCAGCTTGGGTGTTGATGCTGTGCTCTTCGGAGGACAAACGATGAACCCAAGTACGGAAGATTTCGTGAATGCTATTTCGACTATTTCTGCGCAACATATTTATATTCTGCCTAATAACTCAAATATCGTACTTGCTGCTCAGCAGGCGCGCGAGCTATTGGAGGGAGAACGCAGTGTAACGGTTATTCCTAGTAAGAGTATCCCTCAAGGGATGTCGGCTGCTTTTGCATTTTCTGAAGAAGAGAGTGAAGAGACGAATACCGAGAGCATGTTAGCAGCTATCGCACATGTGAAATCAGGTCAAGTCACTCATTCCATTAGAGATACGGTTATAGATGAATTGGATATCAAGGCTGGTCAATATATTGGTATTCAGAACTCTAACATTGTAACGGCTAGTGAAGATCTTCTTGGAACCTGTCAGGATCTGCTCTCTCAGATGCTAGTCAATCATGATGAGATTGTAACTGTACTAGCTGGTGAAGATACGGATCCAGCGATGACAGCTCAACTTGCAACTTGGTTACAGGAACAATATCCTGATGCAGAAGTAGAGATTCATGATGGTGGACAGCCAATTTATTATTATTTATTTGCTGTTGAAGCCTAAATTATAATTATGTAGAGGAGGGATTTCCTTGACTCATACCGTTATAGTTACGGATAGTACTGCCGATATTCCAGAGGAGTTAGCGAAAAAACATGGAATTCATGTTGTTCCGTTACGGTTACAATTTGGCGGGGAATCGCTTCTTGATGGGGTGGAAATCTCAGCCAAGGAATTTTATGATCGTTTAGATAAGGCGACAGAACTTCCAACAACATCTCAGCCTTCTCCTGCCGATTATGTTCGCGTGTACGAGCAAATTCAAGAGGAGCATCCTGGAGCATCGATTCTTTCCATTCATATATCTTCAGGGTTAAGTGGGACTTATCAATCTGCACTTATTGCGAAATCAATGATGGAAGAGAATGTTGATCTTACGGTTGTGGATTCTCTTTCAGCTTCGTATGGTTTTGGACTCCTTGTTGTACATGCAGCACGCCTTGCTAGTCAAGGTATGGCAGTAGAGGATATTGTGATAGCGGTCGAACAGCTTCGTAAGGAGCGCAAGTTATATTTCCTTGTGGATACTTTAGAATATTTACAAAAAGGTGGAAGAATCGGTAAAGCAGCGGCATTATTTGGTACTTTACTTAATATTAAGCCGATTCTCTCGATTGACCAAGAAGGTATTATTTATGCGGTTGAGAAAGTAAGAGGGCGTAATAAGGCAGTTGCACGTATGATTGAATTATTCAAACAGGATTTGGGTAATATTGGAAAAATTAACGTTGCGGTAGGTCATACAGCAAACCCGGCTACGGCAGAGTCTTTCTTGACTGAGCTATCTGGTCATTTCGAACTGGAAGAAGTCGTATTGACTAACGTTGGCTCTGTTGTAGGCAGCCATGTGGGTAGAGGGACTATTGCAGTATTTATATGGCCTGCTTGAATTGAGGTATAGATTATGAATATGAACCTTTCACTGGATCAAATTTCAGTTAAACAAGTGCGTGGCGTGAGTGCTCTTAAAGAGGGAGAACTTCACGCCTTTGGCGTCTTTACAGTCAAAGATTTATTAGAATATTATCCTTATCGTTATGAGGACTACCGCCTTCGTTCTTTAAGTGAAGTTAAGAGTGGAGATAAGATTACGATTCAGGCTAAAGTGATTGGGATTCCTGTCTTGCAACGTTACGGGGGCAAATCTCGGTTAAGCTGCAAGATGATGGCGGAAGAATGGATGTTTACAGCGACATGGTTTAATCGCCATTTCCTGCGTGAACAATTGGTAGCAGGCCGGGAAATCATTTTGAATGGCAAGTGGGATCAGCAACGGATGCAGCTTACGGTGTCTGATTCGGAGTTCCCTGATCAAGGGATCAAGAAAGGTGGCAGTCTGCAGCCTGTCTATTCCGTAGGAGCTAAGATCACGCAAGCGTGGATACGCAAAACGATCGGACAAGCGCTGACACAGTATAGAGAGATGATTCCCGAGATACTTCCGCAGGAATTGCTGAGGAAATATCAGTTGCTGCCACGTAAGAAGGCCATTTCAATTATTCATCAACCTGAAGATACCCAAGAGGGACAGCAAGGTAGACGACGGATGGTGTACGAAGAGTTATTCTTGTTTCAGTTGAAAATGCAAGCGTTCCGATCTCTGAGTAGAGGACGGATGGATGGTATAGTCCATACTGTTGAGAATTCAGCAATACGTGAATTTGTGAGAAGTCTTCCTTTTGAATTGACGGATGCCCAGAAGAAAGTGGAACTGGAAATCCTGCGTGATATGCGAGCTTCCTATTGTATGAATCGCTTGCTTCAGGGAGATGTAGGTTCAGGGAAAACGATTATAGCAGCAATCGCTCTGTTTGCCACGGTGAGATCAGGATTCCAAGGTGCATTGATGGTGCCCACGGAGATATTATCTGAGCAACATTTACGATCCTTGGTCCGTTTATTTGAGCCTTTTGGCATCACCGTAGGTCTGCTTACGGGTAGTGTAACTGGACGTAAACGTAAGGATTTACTGGCATCCTTGCAAATGGGCTTGATCGATGTTGTCGTAGGAACGCATGCTTTAATCCAAGATGAGGTGTTTTTCCGCAATCTTGGTTTGGTCGTTACGGATGAGCAACATCGTTTCGGTGTTAACCAACGGAGTGTATTACGGCGTAAAGGTTATAATCCCGACGTATTGACGATGACAGCGACACCGATCCCTCGTACTTTGGCTATTACTTCTTTTGGGGATATGGATGTCTCTACCCTTACGGAGCGCCCAAAGGGACGTATCCCGATCTCTACGTATTGGGTGAAACATAGTATGATGGACCGTGTGCTTGGATTCATCTCCCGAGAAGTGGATCAAGGTCGGCAGGCTTATCTCATCTGTCCGTTGATTGAGGAATCTGAGAAGCTAGATGTACAGAATGTAATTGATCTGCATATTCAGATGCAACAAGCCTTTCCAAGCTATCGTGTGGGACTACTGCATGGTCGAATGACACCAGCGGAGAAGGAAGAAGTCATGCAAGCTTTTAATCGTAATGAAGTGCAGTTACTTATATCAACTACAGTGGTAGAGGTTGGAGTGGATGTTCCCAACGCTTCGCTCATGATCATTATGGATGCGGATCGATTCGGGCTATCTCAGCTGCATCAGCTACGAGGACGAGTGGGTAGAGGTCAACATGCCTCCTATTGTGTGTTGATTGCAGATCCGAAGTCTGAGGTAGGACAAGAGCGGATGAAAGTCATGACGGAGACAGATGATGGCTTCGAGGTATCTCGTCGGGATCTCGACTTACGTGGACCTGGAGATTTTTTCGGTACGAAGCAGAGTGGTCTACCTGATTTCCGACTTGCGGATATGGTAAGTGATTTCGCAGTGCTGGAACAAGCACGTGATGATGTCTCTGAGTTACTGAGTGAGGCTTCGTTCTGGACATCGCCATCCTATGAACCCCTTCGTCATTATTTACAACAGGAGCAGATTTTCCAAGAAGACCTGATCGATTAGGTACATTGGACAACTCTCTCGTCATATACTTAGGAATATTGTAATTGACGGGAGGTGCCGATCTTGGGTTATCAGCAGTATGGAATTAGTCCGAGGCTAGTTGAGCGTATTAAACTTAAATTGAAAAATCCAGCCACCAAGGAGCGCGTCAAGGAGCTCGTTGACGGCATCACAAAACAGGATTTACAGAATGGCCCGAAGGTACAGAGACTAGTGAAATCCACAGCAAAGCTATTGAATGAGAAATTCACACCAGCGGAGGAAGAGCAAATTATTCGTTTTGTCTTAAGCCAACGTATTGATCCTAATAATACATTTCATCTGATTAAGTTGTGGGGTATGTTTCGGTAGGCACCCTTATTGTTCGTTCAGAGCCATCTTTTGTGCAATTTATTTGTGCTAATAGTTGCTGGTATGCTTGTCCAACGGAGAACGAGGAAAAACGACGGTAGAATAATTCTACCGTCGTTTTCCGTTAGCCGATGATGGCAAAGGCAGAGTTTCCAGATGAAACGGTCCGTGTACGGAACAAGACACCGTCTGCATCAAAGGTACGAATCACAAAAGCTCTTGCGGTGGGAGTTTCGATGGTATTGAATATAGCAGTACCATAGTTATCAAAATTAGTGGTTGCGAGAAGGGTACCAGTTGTGGAAAAAGCCCTACAAGTAAAGCCGGCTGTTATAAATGGAACACCAGCATTGTTGACCCAAAGAATAGTAAGGCGAGTAAGCAATTGTGTAGATCTAATTCTTTTAGGAAGAGATCTAACGCTTCCCCCGATATTCTTTCTACGATCTTTCTGGGAAGGTACAGAACGTCTCACGCTTGACATATATGGTTCACCTCCTTGTTTCTTACTTGCTTACATTAGATTCTTAAACAGCTTTGCCCGACAACTAAATAAACCTATCAACATTGAAGATAGGTTTATTTCATCTCCAAAGCCAAGCCCCTCACATATTTTCCAATCCTAACGCTGATCTCAGCGCGCATGAAATCTCGGGTCATGATGAATTGATTCTCATAGCCGCGGCAAGTGTAACGGTACGTGAGTTCTGAGTCATTCTTACTATCTTCGTATACACGGATAGTTTGTTCATGAAGGGCTTTTTTTGATTTGTTGACATCCTCCCGTATATGTTTAGCCAGTACTTTCGCTGCGGTGGAATACAACAATTTCAGCATTTGCGGTGATCTTTCAACCTCTAGGATTTTCTTCTCAACAATGTGGAGTGCGACAGGAAGCAGAACATATTCCCGCATCAGCTCGAGTTCCCTTCTTGTTGGAGGTTCTTTTGACGGTGGAGAGATGTCTTTCTGCACGGATATGAACAAGGATTGCTCTTTATGCTGTGGAAGCATCATGCGGCTGGACTCCCATAGACCGTTTCCTTCTAATTTTTTACTCATTTATAATGACCTCCGATTTTGTGCGATCGTTCTATTGCTTGGCCTGAAGGTGTTAATGATGATGCTCTGATGATCGCGGCACTACCATAACGGTCTTTGATGATATCAGTGGCTTTGTCTAACGCTCGAGTTTTGATCTGATCATCAAACAGAGTCAGCTGATATTCTTGATCGGATACAAAATTGCTAAGGGTTAGACCAATTCGCCTTACCGGAAGTGTGTTCCAGTATCGGTAAAAAAGTGTCTTAGCTGCTTCATAGACGATGTTCGTATTATTGGTAGGATCAGGCATCTTCATTTGTCGTGAGAAGCCTGTAGGATCTTCATAAGGACTACACATGCAACTCACTGAAATAACGGAACCCATATATCCTTTGCGGCGACAGTCGCGACATACTTCTTCTGTGAGTTCAAGCAGTATGGTATTCACTTGATCGATCTCAGTATAATCGCTAGGGAGGGTGATCATATGTCCGACGGATTTGGGTGCTGTGTTAAATGTACCTGGTGTAACAGGAGAGTCATCCAATCCGTTAGCTGTTCTCCACATGACTTCGGCTTGAATGTCACTTTGTTTACCGAATCGGGCTCGAAATCGTTCTTTTAATCGAGGTAAGGGGGTTCTAGCGATATCCCCGATGGTATGCATCCCGAGACGTGCGAAGTGAGCTGTCATGCGGGATCCTACACCGAACATTTTGTTTACAGATTGCGGCCATAATAAGGTCTCAATCTCGGACTTAGGTAAGGTGAAGATGCCATTCTCGTTCTTTTTCGCCCAAATATCCGTTGCAATCTTGGACAGTACTTTATTCGAGCTAATACCTATCCGCACTTTTACTCCTGTCTGTTGGAGAACCTTACGCTGTATGGATTGAGCTATCGTAATTGGATCTCCGAACATCCGTAGACTCCCTGTGACATCAAGAAATTGTTCATCAATGGAGAAAATCTCAACGAGATCAGTATACCCTTGGTAAATTTGTGTGATCATGAGTGAGATATCAATATAATGTTGCATTCTGGGTCGCATGACAACTAGATCCGGACATTTATTCAAGGCTTCACCCAGCCGTTCGGCTGACGTTACTCCGTAGCTCTTGGCTATAGGACAGGCTGCTAGAATAATACCTGAGCGACGTGCGGGATCCCCGGCCACCGCTACGGGTCTATCCTTGTATTGGGGATGATCCGCTTTTTCTACACTAGCGTAGAAGCTCTGGCAATCTGCTAGAAATATGATCCGTTCACCTTTGCCACGCATGTCAACCGCCTCCGTGTAAGTTCTTAAGCATGGTGATGAGTTCTGCTCTAACTAAACTTCTCAACATATTGAAATGATGGATATAACCACGAACTTTATATTCAACTTCAATGCCAAGTCGATTCATGTCCGTGTTCAAAATAGTAATCTGACGTTGCTTCATTCTGTGCTTGAGGTTGTGCAGTACAGGATATATAGATTGTTCAACATCCCTCAGGTGATAAATCACGTAATTGTAGATGACTTGATCTTTATAGACTGTTAGATTATCAATATCCCTGGCCAACATATCGAGTAATATAGGCAGCAGAGTGTACTCCTTGATGATCCGAATATCTTCTTCTGTTTCTATGCTTGGATAAATACTCATCATTCACACCACCAAAATGGGAACGTACATTCTATTTTTATTATATACCGAACATGTGTTCTTTATGCAAGTGTATTTTTTGGAAGTTACATTCGTGTAAAATTGAATTTTTGGATAGCATCATTTTTCTGTTATAATAAAAATTATGTGACCCATAAGGTTGGTTGGGATTTTCAATAAAGCAAGGGGGGGACAGAAATGATTCTACATAAAGGAGAGATTTTGTTCCGTCAAGGAGATACCGGGGAATATCTATATCATATTAAAAGTGGGCTATTCAAAGTGACCAGACTGCATGAGAATGGAAATATGGTACTGTTTAATATTCTATATTCGGGCGAAACGGTTCCGCATCACTCTCTTATTACTCCTAAGGAAATGCATGGTACAGCTATCGCATTGATGCGTAGCGAGGTAGAGGTTATACCTGCATCGGAATGGTATCGTCAACTGCAGGAGGAACCGGGGAAGCCTTTGGAAATAGCATTATTACTGCAGGCGAAGTTACGGTTTATGCAGCAGCGACTGGATCATCTGACGGTTGGTACGCCTGCGGAGCGCTTGGAACTGCTCACAGAATGGTTACATGATTTCTCACATGGTGTGGATGTGACAGAGCTGTTGACACAAGAGGAGATCGGGCAACTGATTGGGGTTCGGAGAGAAACGGTAAATCGTTTATTGAGATTGAAATAGGGCATGATATTATATCTAAAAAAGGGTCTAATCTACAAGTATGTTACAGCTTGTGGAATAGACCTATTAATTTATTTATCCAACTCGTTGAGATGGGCGATTCTTTGTTATTCTGTCAAGCTACCTGCAGGACCAAAGAATTCGAAATGGATTCTTTCTTCAGGTACTTTCCATTCTAGTAGTGCTTTATATATAGCTTTCATAAAAGGGGTAGGACCACAGAAATAGAAATCCGCGTTAGGATCAGCGATCTTTTGTAGCCATGGTAGATCAATGTAACCTGGTTTGTCGTAAGTATCCCCTTCGTTTGGTGATTCATAACATACGTAGGTTGTCAGTTGAGATTGGGATTGAACTAAATCCTCAACTAATCCTTTTAAAGCATGTAGTTTTCCGTTGATGGCAGCATGAATATATGTGACTTTACGTTCTGGCTGTTCAGACGCTAACGTCTCGAGCATACTTACTAATGGAGTAAGTCCGACTCCACCACTAATTAGAACGACCGGAATATCAATACTTTGATCTAAGGTGAATTCTCCAGCAGGAGCGCTTACTTCTAAGACGGTACCAACATCAACGGATTTATGTAGGTACGTAGATACGACCCCTGCAGGCTTGTTATCAGCCTCATCTTCGCGTTTAACAGTGATGCGGTAGTAAGGTTGTCCGGGTGCAGTGGATAGGCTATAGTGTCGAATGTGAGTGTACTTCTCACCTTCAGGTTTAACACGTAGAGTGATATACTGTCCTGGTAAGTAAGAGGATATAGCGCCACCGTCTTGAGGAGAAAGGTAGAAGGAAGTAATAAATTCACTTTCCTTAACTTTTTGATTCACGACAAAATTTCTAAATCCAGCCCAGCCTCCAGAAGCCTCTGCAGCTTCACGATACTTCTCTACTTCAACACTGATGAAGGCATCTGCAATAACTCCATAGGCTTCACCCCAAGCATCGATGATTTCTGGCGTTGCAGCATCACCAAGCACCTGTTGAATAGCGGCTAATAGCGTCTCACCAACAATAGGATAATGTTCAGGTAATACTCCTAATGCACGGTGTTTCTCGGCAATTTGTTTCACGACAGGCAGAATATTGGATAGTTGATCAATATTAACTGCTGCAGCGAGTACAGCGTTAGATAGAGCAGTCTGTTGTTTGCCTTGACGTTGGTTAGCATGATTAAATATATTTAGTAGCTCTGGATGATTCTCAAATAACATGCCATAGAAAGTGGTAGTGATCGTCGTTCCATGAACTTGCAATACGGGGACGGTTGATTTAATAATCTCAATAGTACGTTGATCTAACATTGATACATACCCTCTTTCCTACAATTAGTTACTGTCTACTTATAAATCGTATAGAATTCGGGTTAGCAAAAGTGTGTTCTTGGTCACACGAAAAGTTGATAAAATGTGAACGCGGGAAAATTGCAATGATATTAATCACAATTATTTGTAAAAAGATGATGAAATATGTCTTGAATAAAAAGGAATAACACGATGTCTTTATAAGAGTATCGTGTTATTCCTTATATAAGAATCAAATTCATAATCGCAATTGATTCAATATTATTTTCATTTGTATTAGGATAGTTGTCTACTTAATGTGACATTGCTGGTTCCTCACCCGTATCTAATCCATCCGCGGTAACCCTTAGAATTCCTGAGGCACCTTTAGTAGCATCGTTGAACTGATGAGTTACAATAGGATAATCGCCTTCTTCATTCACGACTACCTCTATGACTGCACCACCACTAGCCGGAAGCATAACGGTTTGTAGACCATAAAGCATATTCTTCGGATTGCCATCCGTATATACTCGATCCATGATTGTGCCTACGATGTGGAAGGAGGATACTCTGTTGGGTCCTACATTATTAATATATATGCGGACTCGATCGCCCACTTTAGCTAATAAAGGATGCTCTTTAAGTGTAAAGTCATCTCCGTTAAATACGACGTATTCAGGAGAACCATCCAAAAAGGCATTGAAATCATGTTCAGCATACCACTCACTTTGTACTATAGTATATTCGCGATCCACTTCGGAATCCGTTGGATAACCGTCTTTGGGTTCAACGATAATAACGCCATACATACCATTGGCGATATGTTCTAATACGGGAGCTGTACCACAATGGTACATGAATACCCCAGGTCTGTTAGCTGCGTAAGTGAATGATCTGTGTTCGAGGGGCATGATATCCACAAAATTCTTACTAGGAGAAGTCTCAACAGCATGAAAGTCCATCGAATGTGGCATATTGGGATCCATGTTGTTTAGTGTGAAATGGAGCGTATCTCCTTGTTTCACCCGAATGACGGGGCCAGGGACAGTACCGTTAAATGTCCAGGCATTATAGAACACACCAGTGGATATTTCTACATTTGTTACTTGAGCAGTCATTTCGATATGAACGGTATTGCCTTCTCGCAGAATAACAGGCTCAACTGGAGGCTGATTCAGTGTTTCTAAGGCTGATTCGAGTTCTTCTTCGATTAAAGGGATAGGATTGGCGTAGAATCCAGATAGGATAATAACAAATCCGAGTATAACAACTAAGTATAACTTCCAGTTGAACATGGTAAACAGCCTCCAATCTGAGATGATTCATTACTGCATATATCCAAGATCCTCTTTTGCTTCGTCAGACATGAGATGTGGGGACCAAGCAGGTTCCCATACAACTTTAACATCAACAGATAGAACCTCAGGTAATGTATCGAGTGCTCTTCGCACACCACCGACAATCGTATCATGCATAGGGCAGCCTGGGGTAGTTAGTGTCATGACGATTGTTACGTTTCCGTCCACGAACTGAATATCGTAAACAAGTCCAAGGTCGACAATGTTAACTCCAAGTTCCGGGTCATATACCTCTTTGAGACATTCCGTTATCATTTCCATTGTATTCCCTCCAGTTTGTTTTATTTAGCAAATACATATCCGATCATACTTATATAGAAGAGCGAACTTAGAGCAAGTATACTTCCACCTACAGATGTAATCATGGGTTGATTCCAGCCCAGACCTACCAATAATATAAATAATGAGCTGGCGATGACAGACAATGTGATACGAACATGACGATCATCGATCAGATCAGACATGGTCGGCATTTTTCCTTTACCTATTTTAGGCCCGTATTTATGTGTCCACCACAGAAACGGAACTATTTTAGATAAATAAGAGAGAATCGTGAGTCCAATCCATCCCCATAAGTATAGCCAGCCTAGGATCACGATCATTCGCGATTGTACGATCAGTTCAGGAATGAAAGGGATAAGGATGACAAGTATAATTCCAATGATAGTCATACAATGAGCTATGGAATAAGACCAAAGTATACCTACTCCAGGATTTGGTTTGTGACGATGTTTAACCATCTGAGACAGATGATAAGAATAAGTGATCATTGCTAATACAATGAGTAGTAATCCTGTCCATTTGAGCCATCCAGGCCCATTGAATAAAAAAGATGACGCACCTACAAGTACACCTGCATTCCATAGTACAATCACTACTTTTTGTAATCTCACTGGGTATCCATGGGATAGGTAGAACATCGGAAGCATTTTGTAACTGAGGCCTGTGATGAGCATTCCGAACCAACCAATCGCAGCTAGGCAGATATGAGCACCAAGTAATCTCTCGTGGAAGTCACCCCATTGTTGGAAATAGAAGTTTAACCCCATGAGCATACCTGCGGTCCCCCCGAGAACGAGGTAGACCACAGAACAAGCCACACTGATCGTTATGGGGTCCCATTTGTTAGCACGAATAAGGGTGGTAGCTATGTTGAAAGCAAATAGAAGAATGCCGATGAAAGCAAGAGTGGCGAACGTAGCGATCATCATGACCTGCATCGTTTGAAAGCCAATGAGTAAACCTGCCGTTCCAATTGCAAAAAAACAATAATGAACATAGCCGAGTTTTTTGCTGAATAAGCCGTGGTTCTGCAGTACAACAGGAACAAGCTGATACACAGCACCCATTGCAATCATCGTTGCCCATCCGAGTACAAGCAGATGAATACGAGACCATCCGGTAGGATACCTAGGTTGATCGCCTAAGACAGTCAGCCATGTAGCAAAATCAAATAAAGAAAATAGTTGAAATAAAGCGAAACTAACGAGTCCCGTGAAAATGAACAGAAACGGCAGGCGAAACATGGGCGTACACCACCTTACTTTTTGTGAATATGAATTCTTGCTGATCCATCAGGCTGTTCTTCAACTTCGTAACTATAGCCTAAGGTATTAAGCTCTTCGATTAGAAATACGGGTACACGGTCGTTATGAATAATAACCTCATCCCCTGGGAGTGCTTCTTCAAGTTTCTTCAAAGTACGAATCATGGGTTGTGGAGGTTCTAATCCACGATTATCTAACTCGTAGATTTGCGAAGGAGACGATTCAGCCAAACGTTCCTGTTCATCATGCGATTCCTCTTTAATTTGATATTCCGCTAAGTCTTCCAGATGATGTTCACTATTCTTGTGAATGAATGTGCTGATCCAATGATCGGATTCTATTTTTTCAACTTTATGAGCATAGCCCTTGGTTTTCATTAATCCATAAAGGGGCGTAGGTTTGAAAGTAGCATGTAGAATAAAGATATCATCTTTATTTAGTTCGTTTACCGTATCCATGATGATCTTAAATGGCTCCATTTTTTTGCGTAAATAAGGTCGAACATCTAGTTCTACTGTCTGTCCTGTACGTTCCATGCTTGCACCTCCTAAAAGTTTTGTAGCGTTACTCCTTGATGATACTTCGCAAAACTAGCATCGGAAGCGTAAACTAAGTTTTGTAGCGTTACTTTTTATGTTTTACTCCTCGATTGCAACCGGATGAAATTGTTTAGCTTGCTCGTATAGAGCAGCCATTCCACCATATAATGCATAGAAGAAGGAATCCGGCGCATCCAGTGAGAAAGAATTATATTGTTTAGGGTCGATATCTAACATGTATTCAAATAAGGTTGCACTATCATAAGCGTAGAAACAGAAATACGTATACTCAAAAACAGGCATTTTCTCATAAATTGTTATGATGTCAAAAGCATAGAGGGGGATATCCCTAGATGCTTCTGTTACCATCTTGATAGCATCTTTTAAGCTGACACCAATTTTGATAGTTTGTTTATCTACGATTGTAATTTCAGCCACAAGAATCCACTCCTAAAATTTGCTGATTTTGACTTGGAACATGTCTGGTCCCTGTTCAAGGTATTCCCAAGTGAATTCATTAGGATGCATGGATTCGAATTGGAAACGTAATGGAACTGGATCATGATCGTTGACTAACAACATTGCCTCTGAAGGCTTAAGTTGATTATAAGTTTGGAAAATGACCTTATGTTTTAGTTGCGGTGGATACTCGGTAGCGTTGACAGTGACAGTTATATTACTCATAATTGAATTCCTCCTGAGAATTATTATCATTACAAGCCCCATTATAAGTGATGTAGAGATGAATATTGTGATTATAATCACAATTCTGGAAATAGGATTGATTTACGATACATGTATAATAATCGCTGATATTGGAGTAGTCGAAAACTCAAGATGTATATACTCAAAAACTTTTAGGAGGAATAGTATATGAAAAAATGGATAAATCTGACGCTTATCATGAGTGTTTGTATTATAATGTTAACGGCTTGTGGGCAAGAAACAGCAGAGAATAATTCAGATGGAACTACTACTAGTGGTGATGTGAAAGAATTCGTGATTGAGGCTACTTCATTTGAATTTGATGTGAAGGAAATCAAAGTGAAGCAGGGAGATACGGTAAAGATAACATTGAAGAATAAGAAAGGTTATCATGGGATCACAGTGGAAGGGTATAATAAGCAGGTACGTCCAAATCGCTCGATTTCATTTGTAGCGAATAAAAAAGGTGAGTTTGAGTATAAATGTTCTGCTTACTGTGGTGCTGGTCATAATAAGATGGTAGGAAAATTGATTGTAACGTAGCTGTTTTATTGGGATGAATTGATTACTAATCACCGCTACAACGGACAGGATGACAAAGAAAATAGTTGCTATTGTAAAATTAATTGTTCAGAAATGCCCTTGATGGTGATATACTAATAGTAGAACACATCCAAAAAGAGAAAGGATCAGGATACCATGTGTCCCCGAAGGAACATTCCCCAAAGGACGATCTGGAAACGTTATGATCTCTCATACACTTAGCTTGCTTCGTAGAGACAAAGTCGGGTATTAATGACAACCTCTGCGAAAGAAGGAAGCTAAGTATGCGAAGGACAATGTCCTCAAGGTTTTCTCCTCGTAGAAAAAGGTTGTCTCACTTATGACCACAATCTACGATAAAGAGGGAAACTTGTATGAGGAAAAGAGAACAACTAATTTCTATGTTGCCGCAAGTCGCTATAATGCTATTAGGAACACTATTAATGGCTTTTGCTTATTATCACATTAATTTTCAGAATCATTTAACCGAGGGTGGATTTGTTGGTCTTGCGTTATTGGGTAAATACGTATTAGGTCTACCACCAGCAATAAGTATGCTTGCATTGGATATCCCTGTATTGTTGATTGCGTTATTCTTGAAGGGTCGTAAGTTCCTTGTGAATACGATAATCGCTACAACATCCTTTTCAATCTTCTATGCTTTATTTGAACGTTACTCATTGATCGTTATTGATTTGCAGAATAATTTATTTATTGCAGCGCTTCTATCCGGGTTGTTGACGGGATTTGCTACTGGTCTTGTATTACGTTTCGGTGGAGCAAGTGGTGGGGATGATATATTGTCACTTCTTGTAAGTCGTTGGACTGGACTGAAGTTAGGTACTGTATTCTTCTTATTTGATGCTATCGTTTTATTACTTTCATTATTCTATATGCCGTTAAGAGAGACATTGTATACCATTCTCGCTGTAAGTATTGCGGGAAGAATGATTACTTTGACTACAACTTCCGGTAGAAAGAGTCCAGTAACCAAACGTAAGTTAGCGAAAGAGACTTTATCTACATCGGTTAATTCGACAACTGTTCCTGTAATGCACAATGCACGTTAATAGTAAGGCACGGCAGAATCCCTTGACGCACAGCATCATGATGTATAGGGTTGCGGTGTCTAAGCAAAAAAAACCACGAAGTTCGTATCATGAACTTTGTGGTTTTTTGCTATTTAGTACTAAAGCCGTGTTGCACCCTCAAGTGATGGAACACGGCAACGTAAGCTACATTATTGTCTTACTGAAACAGTACGCGATACTCCGCATAACCTTCTTCTTCAAGTTTCTCAAAAGATATAAAACGAAGTGCAGCAGAGTTAATACAATATCGTAGACCGGTAGGATCTGGTCCATCGTTGAATACATGACCTAGATGGGAATCGGCTTCTTTACTGCGTACTTCAGTACGAATCATGAAATGGCTGGAATCCGTTTTCTCTCTAACCGTATATTCACGTAGGGGACGAGTGAAGCTTGGCCAGCCACATCCTGAGTCAAATTTATCTAGAGAACTGAATAAAGCTTCACCAGATACGATATCAACATATATCCCTGAGCCATGATGATCCCAGAATTCGTTCTGGAATGGAGGCTCTGTTCCATTCTCCTGTGTTACTGCATATTGAATTGGTGATAAACGTTGCTTCAATTCATGTTTATCTACTGGTGTTGCCCAGTGAGTCTCGATGTAGTCTTCACGTCCTGAGCCCTTGCGATAGCGTTTATAATGACCTGGATTTTTCTTATGATATCCTTGATGATATTCTTCAGCCTCGTAGAACTGGCTAGCTGGCAGAATTGGTGTGACAATAGGTTGATCAAAACGCTGACTGAGCTCTAGGTCTAGTTTAGATTGCTCTGCTTTCACATGTTGCTCTTCATTATGATAGAAGATGGCTGTACCATAAGAGCTACCTCTGTCGTGGAATTGACCACCTGCATCGGTGGGATCAATCTGTTGCCAGAAAAGCTCTAGCAATTTATCGTATGGGAAGACATTCGGATCATAAGTAATTTGCACGGCTTCGACATGCCCTGTTGTATGTGTACATACTTCTTCGTATGTTGGGTTAACTGTATGTCCACCCGTATAGCCAGATACTACTTTGATAATGCCTGGAAGCTCTTCGAATGGGCTTACCATGCACCAGAAGCATCCACCTGCAAAAGTAGCCTTCTCATATATGTTTGATTCAAGATTGCTCATGAGCTCACTCCATTTCTTTGACTGTAAATGATATAAGTCACTTTTAACTATTATAGTTCATTTATAACCTAGAACCAAGCAACAAGAGGATAGTCTTCATATTCGAGTTAGTTCAGTCTTTTCTGTGTGACTCTTCTATAGATAAGTAGGACAATACCGATCAATAAGAGATAACCCAACAGTGCGATGAGGGAAATAAGAGGATGGTCCATAACATTTCCGCCCAAATAAGCGTATAGGAGAATAGCTGGAATTTTACCGAGTCCTGAAGCGAGGGTATATGTCCATAGGGATATGGAGGCGACTCCAGCAAATATATTCACGACCATTTGAGGAAGAATAGGTAGAAGACGGGCAACGATAATGGCTATAAAGGGATGTGTCTCAGTCAATGTGGTAAAAGAATGAATAGACCTCCGCCGACTTAGATATCGTCTTCCTTGTTCACGAAAAGCGTATCTCACAATGGCATAGATTATGACTGCGGCAAGTGTGGTTCCAATCCAGGCGATTAAAGTTGCTGATACGGTACCATAGGCATAGCCCAGAGCAGCAATGACTATTTTATAAGGAAGAATGGGGAATAAGGCTAACAACGTAGCGATCAATATCAATAGAGTTAGAGAGTGAACACTATTTAAATACTCCCAAATGGCCGATTTATAAATAAAGGCTACCCCCAACACGAGTACATAGAGTAATGGTAGTAATAATTTCTTCATAGAACATCCTTTCTTGAAATATAAGACATTAGTATAAGTTTTACACTATACTTTATGTCTTATATTTCTCGCTTAAACACTTACCGTCCTTATAAGGACGCCGAAGGCGTTTATGCTTGATTGAACAACACTTGGATATGTTTCTATATATCATACCAAACTTTGTTATACTATAGAAAAAGTACGAGGGTACTTTATCTTGGTATGGAAAGGTTGACACGAATGGACGAAGAATACAGAAGAGCAGCAGAGTTGTCCCTAGAAGAACAGATCAAGGAGAGTTATCGTCAAGATGAAGATATGATGATCCTTGTTTTTGCTCAATGGTGCATTAACAATAATCTTGACCCTGTGGCATTATATAATGAGGCATACCCACATCAAGAACATAATGAGCGATTGAATAAAGTGATAGAGCTAACGGTATCCAAAGATGAAGCTGGCGATATACCTGACGATACGGTGCTAGGAGTGCTATCTCTATTCGGGAATGATGATCTTGCATTTATAGTGACCGAAGCGATTAACAAAAGAGTCTGAAATACATCTTTCTAAATTAGGAACAACCGTTGGGATTTACTCCAATGGTTGTTCTTGTTGCTTAACACCTTAACACTACTTCAGTTGTTCTCGATTAGCGATGCGGAATTGCTTAGGAGACATACCGAATCGAGCTTTGAACACACGGTGGAAATAGGTGTAATTCGCAAATCCAGAAGTTTCGGCTACATGCTCTAGAGACATGGGGCTGAATATAATACGTTCTCTTGCCATGTCAAGCTTTACGTCAAGCGTATATTGCATGATACTAGTACCAAAAGTTTGCTTAAATAAGTGAACGGCACGTGAGATACTAATCCCCACATGCGTGGCAACGTCTTCCAATTTGAACATATATGAAGCATTTTCTTCAATATAAAGTTTAATTTGATAGGCCAAATAGGTTTTCTGTGTAGTCTTTGGCTGTTCTTTCAGTAGACGATCTACTTCTAGGCATAGAATCTTCATATAGTATTCTGAAATCTCGGGATAGGGATTCTCCATTCGACGTTGCTCGAGTACGATCTGTCGAAATAAGTTTAGAAAACTCTCATGAAGAGGAAAATTCATACGTGTAGGTCGAGATTCAGATTTCCACCAGTTATCGATCCATGGTCCTCTAAAGAAGATATGGTAATCGCCACTCTCAATCATAGATTCACCGAGGGGATTGATTTCATAATCGATTTTTAGTTCGTAGGGATCATCTGGAGAATATAGTAATAAATCACCGGTTTCAATCATTCCAAGTTTACCATCATATCGAGCACGGCATCTTCCATCTGTCTGTAGCCGCATTAAGTAGCTGCTTACACCATCTAATTGCGAAGTATAGAATGGCTTTTTATGGAAGGAGAAGCCTGCTAAATGAACTTGACAAGAATTCTCGTGTGTCATTTCTAGCACTCCTTTAATATAAAATTTAAATAATGACCAGATTGTTCATGTTTGAATCATATTATTCATTTTAATATAAAGTAATTCGGAATACCATGTAATTAGATTGTGAATGTCACATCTGTATTTGCGCAAAAGGAGTGACAGTAAATGGAAAAGGTAAAGGTAGGTATTATTGGATGTGGTAATATAAGTGCCATATACCTGGAGAATTTAAAGCGTGATCCTATGATAGAAGTTGTTGCTTGTGCAGATTTGGTCCAGGATCGTGCGAAGGAGCGGGCACAAGAGTATGGAGTTGCAAGCGTATACAGTGTGGAAGAAATGCTGGCTCGTCCAGAGATTGAACTTATTATTAACTTAACTCTTCCAGCAACGCATGCTGCTATTGATGAAGCTGTGTTGAAAGCTGGGAAACATGTTTATGGAGAGAAGCCTTTGGCTATTTCTTTAGAAGATGGTAGACGAGTATTAGATCTAGCTGAAGATAGAGGATTGCGTGTTGGTTCGGCTCCAGATACATTTCTCGGCTCGGGAATCCAGACAGCGAAGCAGGCCATTGCTAATGGACTTATTGGGAAACCGATCTCTGCTACATGTTTTCTGATGGGAGGAGGACCTGAGTCATGGCATCCATCTCCTGAATTCTTCTATGAAGTTGGTGGAGGTCCAATGTTTGATATGGGACCGTATTATTTAACAGCGTTAGTTACCTTGCTTGGGCCGATCTATCGGATCAGTGCTTCTGCTGGAATACAAATATTTACAAGAGTCATTGGTTCTGGACCGAAGAAGGATACTATGATTCCGGTTCAAACGCCAACACACTTCTCTGGAACGCTTGACTTCGAGGAGGGTGCGATAGCCACAATGATTATGAGTTTTGATATTCCTGGAGGTTCAGCTCTACCTTGTCTGGAAATTTACGGAACTGAGGGGACACTAGCCATCCCAGATCCTAATTTCTTTGATGGTGATGTGAAATTACGTCGTAGAGGTGAGGAGCAATGGGAAATACTAACTCCTATATTTAAAAGTGCTCATAATGAACGTGGCATCGGTGTTCGCGACATGGCGGAATCCATTCACGCAGGACGAGATCATCAAGCGAGTGGAAGATTAGCCTACCATGTGCTTGAAGCGATGTATGCCTTCGAGAAATCATCTACGGAAGGTAAGCATATTATTCTAGAAAGCACTTACCAATATGGACAACAACATGTAATGGCTACCGAAGTTGTGTGAAACCAATGAATATTTTGCAAGTTAAAGCTAAGAACTAAAAATAAATTAAATAGGAGTGAATAAGCAATGTTACAACTAGGATTACAACTATATACCGTTCGTGACCAAATGGAACAAGATTTCGAAGGAACGCTGAAAAAAGTAGCTGAACTTGGTTATAAAGGTGTAGAATTTCATGACTTTTTCGGTCGTAGTAGCTCTGAAGTCAAAAAACTACTAGACGAGAATGGCCTTATAGCTATTGGAACACATACACAATACGTGGATATGTTAGCGAATTTAGATGCCATTATTACGTATAATAAGGAGATTGGAAATAAATATATTATCGTTCCTTATCTATCTGAGGAGCAACGTAAGTGGGATGAGGTATTTGCGAATCTCAAGGTTCTTGGTGAAAAGTGTAAAGAGCAAGATATGGTGTTGTTGTATCATAATCATGATTTTGAATTCACGGAATCTTATGGGGATAAGACGGTATTCGATGCGATGTATGAGGAAGTTCCAGCTTCACAACTAGAAGTTGAGATGGATACTTGTTGGGTGCATTTTGCTGGATTTGATCCAGTAGAGTATGTTCATAATTATGCGGGACGCTTACCTATTGTTCACTGGAAAGATGTAAAGAGACAAGTAGACGGCTCAGCACTTACTGTTGAATTGGGTCATGGTGAAGTAGATCTAGCTGCCATTGCTGAAGCTGCAGATCAAGTAGGAGCAGAATGGATTGTAGTTGAACAAGATATTTGTCAGAACCCACCTCTTGAGAGTATTGCAACAAGTATGGCATGGGTAAAAAAATTCGTACAAAATGGAGGACCTATCAATGTCTAAAATATTAAAAATCGGAATTATTGGTTGTGGAGGTATTGCTACAGGTAAACATTTACCTAGCCTAGCTAAACAAGCGAATGCTGAACTAGTAGCTTTTTGTGATATTGTTCAAGAACGTGCAGAAGAAGCTGCTGAGAAATATGGTGTAGAAAACGCCAAAGTATATAGTGATTTCCGTGAGTTACTTAAAGACGGAAGTATTGATGTTATTCACGTATGTACACCTAATGATTCTCACTCCGAGATTACGGTAGCTTCACTTGAAGCGGGTAAACATGTAATGTGTGAAAAGCCAATGGCCAAAACAGCAGCACAAGCAAGAGAAATGTTGGAAGCCGCAAAGCGCACAGGTAAAAAACTGACGATTGGGTATCAAAATAGATTTCGTGATGATAGTCAATATTTGAAACAATTATGTGAGAATGGTGAGCTGGGGGAAGTATATTACGGTAAGGCTTTAGCAACTCGTCGTCGTGCTGTTCCAACATGGGGTGTCTTCCTAGATGAAGAGAAGCAAGGTGGAGGTCCGCTTATTGATATCGGTACGCATGCCCTTGATTTGACGTTATGGTTGATGGATAACTACAAGCCTAAGAGTGTTATGGGTTCAACCTTCCATAAGCTTGGACATCGTGAGAATGCAGCCAATGCCTTCGGACCATGGAATCCTGAAGAATTCAAAGTAGAGGATTCTGCATTTGGTTTCATCACGATGGAGAATGGGGCTACCATTGTGCTAGAATCAAGCTGGGCACTGAATGTTCGTGAATTTAGTGAAGCGAAGACTGTTCTAGCAGGTACAGAAGGTGGAGCAGATATGAAAGATGGTCTAACCATTAACGGGGAGAAATTAAGCCGTCTGTATGAAACACAAGTTGATCTTGGTGCAGGTGGGGTTGCTTTCTACACTGGCGCGACAGAATCTGATGCAGATCGTGAAGCAAGATTGTGGTTAGAGGCTGTTATAGAAGATAAAGATCCTGTTGTTAAACCAGAACAAGCATTAGTCGTAACTGAAATTCTTGAAGCGATCTATGAATCTGCAAAAACAGGTAAAGCAGTATATTTTGAATAATTGATTGATAGTATAAATAATAGAAAATGTAAAAAAAATTAGGAGGGATAACATTGAAATTAGGCGTATTTATGGTGTTGTTTGGTGGACGTAAGCTTGAGGATGCATTAGACTATGTGGCTTCTAAAGGTCTGAAGGCTGTCGAAATCGGAACAGGTGGAAATCCAGGTAAAGCGCACTGCAACCCAGCGGATCTTCTAAACAATGACACAGAACTGAAAAACTTCAAAAAAGCAGTGGAATCACGTGGACTAACTATCAGTGCTCTTAGCTGTCACGGTAATCCACTTCATCCGCAAAAACATCTTGCGAAAGCGGATCATGATGATTTTGTGAATTCGGTCTTACTTGCCGAAAAGTTAGAAGTGCCTGTGGTGAATACATTCTCTGGATGTCCAGGTGATCATGAAGATGCTAAATATCCGAACTGGCCAGTAGCACCTTGGCCGAATGATTTTCAAGAAGTATTGAAATGGCAGTGGGAAGAGAAGGTTATTCCTTATTGGACAGAACAAGCCAAATTCGCCAAAGATCATCATATCAAAATCGGACTAGAGCTTCATGGTGGGTTCTCTGTACATACACCAGCAACGCTGCTGCGGCTACGCGAAGCAGCGGGTGAGACGATTGGGGCGAACTTAGATCCGAGTCATATGTGGTGGCAAGGAATTGATCCCGTACAGGCGGTGCATATCCTAGGTCGTGCAGGAGCTATTCATCATTTCCATGCTAAAGATACTGTGATCGATCCAATTAATGTAAGTCGGTATGGTCTTACAGATATGCAGTCATATGAGAATATGTTGGATCGTGCTTGGCAATTCCGTAGCGTTGGTTATGGTCATGACATCAAAACATGGGCAGATATTATCAGCGCTCTACGTTTGGTTGGATATGATTATGTCGTTAGTATTGAACATGAGGATGGTCTAATGTCTATTGAGGAAGGTTTCTCGAAGGCGGTACAGAATCTTCAACAAGTACTTATCGAAGAACCACTTGGAGATATGTGGTGGGTGTAGAAAGAACAAGCGCATATAGCTTGTAGATAGAGGGCGACTACCGATAGGTAGTCGTCTTTTACATAGGGTTTAGAAAAATTAAGTATTGCTATGTTATAATTTATATTATAAAATTTCCAATTGAATGTTTAAAATAAATAGTGAATGTGTTAAAATGAAATGTACTTACTAATCGAAAGTATTTTTTGATAATATACTATCAATATATCTCAGTTAGATAATAAGTTATACTACAAAGAGGTGAAAGTTTCATGGAAACTGATCAAATACGAATGTGTCCGCGCTTTGAAACAGCATTTTCTTTTTTGGGCAAACGATGGAATGGGTTAATTATTCAAGGATTGATGAGTGGGCCCAAACGATTTAAAGATATTTCTAATTTAATTCCTTCGATGAGTGATAAAATGTTATCTGAACGAATGAAGGATTTAGAATGTGAAGGAATTCTAGTTCGGCATGTGTACCCGGAAACACCGGTACGAATTGAGTATGAACTAACAGACAAAGGTAAAGGTCTACAACCTGTTATGCAGCAAATTCAGTTGTGGGCTGAAAGCTGGATTGACTAAAGCCAATACTATAAATTGAACATTAGCGCAAAGAAAAAACCCTTTTTCATATAATGAAATCAGGGTTTTTTTACTGTATTTTCCCATAAATTAGTCGCGTTAATAAGAAGTCATAGTATAATTGGATAAAAAATGAATTATTCTATACCAAAGGAGGGAACGAAATGCGAAGAGTAGAGCTAACCCACCCACTTGTGTATGGTAGAAATGATATCTCTGAATTAAAATCTGCTTCGCTAAAAGTTCAATCTGTTTATAATAAGGCAGCGGCAATGTTATGTCGTTTTATGCCTCAGATCATATGTGATAACGCAATTTCGCGAAGTACCACCGCTCCTCATAAGAATGCCGCTCATTCTGGTATATTTCAAAAATGGATTCAAAGTCCGAAGGGTTGGAAGTGTGTTGGGTATGAATGGCAAACGGATATGGATTCTAATGTGTTACAGAATTGTATGCCAAATACCAAATTACAGATCATGATTCTACAAATGGTGATCTGGTCTCAATTTGAGAAGATCAGCTTATTCCATCCCTTATTAGACCAGGAGGTATTTTATACTGGAGAAGAATTAGAGACAATCTCTTTGTATTTCGTACCTACTTATATGAGTACATCCCCTCTTATTAAACGCGGTAAATTAATCAAGAAACATAATGTAGACATCCCAATATATCAAGAATATATTTCTGCACCCTCCTTAACAATTGAGTTGGATGGTATTTCATTACCAGCAACCTGGATGACTGGCGTATACTTGCATCAAGAACTTTTCAAAGGAATTAGTCCATATATTCAGGATCATAATGGTCGTAGAACCTTCAAGGAAACATTTATCAATCAAAAATAGATATCGTGACTGTAATCACAAACCTTCTCTTCATCTCGGTATAGCCTATATATGAAAGAAAAGATGACTAGGAGGAATTTGTAATGTCAATTGAATCTCTTGTTTTTAGTGCTGATCATATCATTAGTGATATTGTTATAAGATTTCCAAAATCTAGTGATTACTTCCGTGATCGTAAAATTGATTTCTGCTGTGGAGGTAAACGACCTCTCAAAGATGCTGTTGAGCAAAGAGGATTGGAGATGAATCAAGTATTAGAAGAGCTAAACCATTTAGCAGCTACCTATGCTGGTCTACATGAAGATCAGGATAGTATGAAGAATTTCGTGGAAATGGACTCTCCATCTTTGATTAACTATATTGTGAAAAAGCATCATGATTACTTACGTGAGGAACTTCCTGAAATCAATAAGAATGTGGTAAAGATTAATCGAGTTCATGGAAGTCATGATCTTCATTTGGCACAGGTATATGTTTTATATACAAGACTGAAGGATGAATTACTGGAACATACCACTGATGAGGAAGAACGGTTCTTTCCACGAATGATTGCATTAGAACATCAATTTGAGGAATCTGCGAGAACAGAACTTCAAGATTCAATTGCACAGCTTGAAGATGAACACGACACAGCTGGTGATATTCTAAAAGAAATTAGAGAAATCACGAATGATTTCACACCTCCTGCTCACGCTTGTACTACTTATCGTTTAACTTATGATCGACTTGCTGAGCTTGAACGTATGACGTATGAACATGTGCATTTAGAGAATAATATTTTATTCCCACGTTTCCAAGCCTAATGTGTAGCAAAGAAGGGTAGAGTTTATACGAAGAACTCTACCCTTCTTAAGTATAATTGTGAACATTGTTGTGATTAATTTCACATTTAATGTGAATCAAATCACAACCTTGAATTTTTATTAGTATAAAATGATAGTATCAAGCAAGGCAGAAAGGGAGGCTTTCTATTATGCAAACTCAATCAAAAGAGAAACTAATCATTATTGGTAATGGGATGGCTGGGATAAGTACTGTTGAGCAAATTCTAAAATTAAACAATTCATTTGATATTACGGTATTCGGAAGTGAGCCACACCCTAACTATAACCGCATCATGTTATCTTATGTTCTAGAAGGTAGCAAGACGATTGATGATATTGTATTAAATGATTGGAACTGGTATCGAGATAATCAAATTACACTTCATACGGGAACAACAGTGACACATATAGATCCGGTTACTAAACAGATAACTACAGATGATGGTAAGAAGGAGTCATATGACAAAATCATTATGGCTACAGGATCTAACCCATTTATATTACCGATTCCTGGTAGTGATAAAGAAGGGGTTGTAGGTTTCAGAGATATAAATGACTGTAACCAAATGATTGAGGCAGCACGTAATTATAAAAAGGCAGCTGTCATAGGTGGAGGACTCTTAGGTTTAGAAGCAGCTAAAGGGCTTGTAAATCTAGGTATGGATGTAACCGTAGTTCATCTGATGGAAGATATTATGGAACGTCAATTGGACCGCAGTGCTTCTTCTATGCTACAAGCTGAATTAGAACGTCAAGGAATTAAATTTGCTATGGGAAAACAAACTTCCGAACTCATGGGAGACGAACGAGTAAGCGGATTGCGATTTAGTGATGGTAGTGAATTAATGGCAGACCTTGTGGTTATGGCGGTAGGTATTAAACCGAACATCGCGCTTGCTCAAGCAAGTGGATTGGAAGTAGGACGAGGTATTGTTGTTGATGATTACATGCAGACATCAATAGAAGGAGTATATTCTGTCGGTGAATGTACACAACATCGTGGAGTGTGTTACGGACTTGTTGCGCCATTATTTGAGCAAGGTCATGTATTAGCTAAACATATTTGTGGAGTGGATACTGCACCTTATGAAGGTTCTATTGTAGCAACGAAGCTAAAAATTTCGGGTGTTGATGTGTTCTCAGCAGGTGATTTTGTTGAAGGACCCGAACATACAGTGATTTCTGCTAAAGATGAGTGGAAGAGAACCTATAAAAAAGTTCTTCTTCGTAACAATACAATCGTTGGAGCTGTGTTATTCGGTGATGTGACAGAGTCTTCTAATTTGCAAAAATTGATTAAACAACAATCAGAAATGACGGATGATATTTATAGCACTATTATGGGAACTGGATGCTGTGGTGGTGGAGCTAGTAAGCAATCATCGATTGAGACTATGTCTGATGAAGAAATTGTATGTGGATGTAACGGTGTAACGAAAAAAACAATTGTAGATGTAATTACGAACCAAGGATTAACGAGTGTTGATGAAATTAAGGCTTGTACTGGGGCAACACGTTCTTGTGGTGGCTGTAAACCAGTCGTTGAGCAAATATTGCAGTACGTTCTAGGAGATGGATTCAAGACGGCTGCTAAACAAGGTATTTGTGGTTGTACGACTCTTGATCGGGATAAAATCATAGCAGAAATAACAATAAAAGGATTGTCGACTACACGTGAAATCATGAATGTACTAGGTTGGAGTAACGAGGAAGGATGCTCGAAATGTCGCCCAGCTCTAAACTACTATTTACACATGTTGAATCCTGAAACTCATGAGGATGAGAAAGAATCACGATTTGTGAATGAACGGATGAATGCAAACATTCAAAAAGATGGTACCTATACGGTTGTTCCAAGAATGTATGGTGGTGTAACAACACCGGAAGATCTCAAGAAGATTGCAGATGTTTCCTTGAAATATGATGTGAAGGTTGTAAAAGTTACGGGTGGACAACGACTTGATCTTATTGGAGTGAAAAAAGAAGATCTACCTAAAGTATGGGAAGAACTTGATATGCCTTCAGGATATGCTTATGCCAAATCATTACGTACAGTCAAGACTTGTGTAGGTTCGCAATTCTGTCGCTTTGGTACACAGGATTCAATGGGTATGGGTGCCTATATTGAACGTAAATTCGAACGCTTAGATTTCCCAGCGAAATTTAAAATTGCTGTCAATGGATGTCCGCGGAGTTGCGCTGAATCATGTACAAAGGATATTGGTATCATTGGAAATGATGGAGGATGGGAAATCTTTATCGGTGGTAATGGGGGGATCAAACCTCGTATTGCAGATAGCTTCTGTAAAGTGAAGACTGATGATGAATTGATAGAAATTTGTGGGGCTGTTATGCAATATTACCGTGAAACAGGTAACTACTTGGAAAGAACCTCGGAGTGGGTTGAGCGAGTAGGGCTTGAGAAGATTCAGTCCGTTATATTGGATAGTCAAGATAACCGGAAAGAACTTGTGAAACGTATAGAAATTGCGCTGCAACAAGTAGAAGATCCTTGGAAGAAAATGCTTAATGATGATAAAACACGCACAGCGCTATATGAGGATCATAAATTAGCGATTTCAGTTGAATAACAAATTAGATTGATATATGGGAAGGAGATCTGTCAAATGGAAATGACTACTAAGATATATTCTGTAGGTTCACTAGATGATTATTTATTACAAGTAGGTAGAGTCGTGATGGTTGATAATCAGGAGATTGCTATATTCCGCACTTCGGATGGGAATGTCTATGCGATTGAGAATAAGTCGCCACATCCTAAGGGAGGACCATTGGCTGAAGCGATCGTAGCAGGACATTATATCTACGACCCTTTATATGACTGGAAGATTGATCTAATTACAGGATTGGTACAATCTCCAGATACAGGTCAAGTCGTAACTTATCCTGTCAATGTAAAGAATGGAGAAATACATCTTACACTATGATGAGGTGAGTCATCTGTATACACAAAACGTCGAGACTATTATTGAATCAGCTGTACAGAAAAAGAATAAAATGAATGAAAGTTTAACAAGATATCTGGTAGCTGCAGCATTAGCTGGTGCTTATGTGGGAATTGGGATTATTCTTATATTCTCACTAGGTGCACCGTTAGCTGCGGTGAAGTCTCCTTTTCAATCGCTCGTAATGGGAGCTTCCTTTGGGATTGCACTCACTTTAGTCATTTTTGCCGGTTCAGAGTTGTTTACCGGGAACAATATGTTTTTTACAGCGAGTACATTAGCAGGGAGAACCTCGATCAAGGATACACTTAAGAACTGGAGTATCGTATTTATTGGAAATTTATTAGGTGCAATTATACTAAGCTTATTAATTATTGGCACGGGGCTGTTTAAAGACATCCCAGCGGAGCATCTTCTGTTTACGGCTACGGCGAAAAAGATGAATCTACCCATTATGGAACTGTTTTTTCGTGGAATTCTTTGTAACTGGTTAGTATGTTTGGCTATCTGGATGTCGATGAGAGCAAAAGAAGAAGTTGCAAAACTAATTCTGATTTGGTGGTGCTTATTCGCTTTTATTGCGAGTGGATATGAGCATAGTGTGGCCAATATGACGCTGCTCAGCCTGGCAACCCTACTACCGAATCATCCTGAAACCATTTCAATCGCGGGTTGGTTTCATAATATGATTCCTGTCTCATTAGGAAATATTGTGGGTGGTGGATTGTTCGTAGGTATGGCTTATTGGTATATATCCCCAGTACGGAAAAAATCAAAAGATAAATAATCATATTTAGGACGACAGGCGTAATTCAGAGCCTGTCGTCTTTTCATTTACAATAAGAAGAGGGTCCATTCTCAAAAGTACATGATACTCTTGGAAATGGACCCTGATGATTTGAACTAGTTACCTAGATTCGGCATATTTCACTTGGACATAATTCACAGTGACAAATATCTTGAAGCATCGATAGATCCTTAATAACAATCATTCCGCCATCATATTCAACAGCATCCTTTTTACGTAGATCACTAAGCATTCGGTTAACACTTTCACGAGTAGCCCCAATCATATTGGATAAATCAGTATGAGTAATTTTCTTATTAATAAGAGTATGATTACCATGCTTCTCACCATAAGTGTTACCAAGACGAATTAATGTAGAACAGAGGGCACCTGGTTTACCATATAGCATCAAATCGCGGAATTTAGTCTGTGTTAAACGATGATGAATACCCATCCACTTCATGAAATCAATTGAAAAATCGCAATGCTGACAGATCAATATCTCTAGATCTTTTTGTTCGATAACACCAACTTCAGCCTCTTCGATAACTTCAGCATTAAAGGTATGTTTGGTACTAAAGAAAGGGTCAGCCTGGCCAACCAGATCTCCTGCTTGATACATATATAAGATAAGTTCTTTTCCTTCATCAGTAGAGTTGGTTAATTTGATACGACCACGTTTGATATAGAAGAGCTTATCAGATAAGTCACCTTCCCAAAAAAGATGTGATCCCTCAGGAATAATACGGTCCTTCATGCTCACTAGAAGACGATTAAAGTTTGTCTCAGAAAAGCAGTTAGTATTTCCACGGGCTTCGATAACAGTAAGTTGTTCATTCATAGTCGTTATCCCCTTGTCTTTAATTTTCAGTAAATTTTAAACTAATTATAACGTTAAAAATCACATTTGTGGGGGGATAAACAGCTTTAAAAGTGGCGAATTTTAAAACATTGTGATAAATTTCACTTTTTAGCGAGTATTTTAAGATAAATAATCCTGTTGAATTATCAAAGCAATTAGAATGAAGAGGTTTTTATAGAAATGAAAGCGCTATGAAAATAAATCAAAATAATTTTAAAGATTGTGAAATAATTCACTATAAATCGATAAAAGGATGTGCTATGATGAAATCAAGCAAGAGAGATACAAATAATTTACTAGGAGGATGAGTGGAGATGGCAGTTAAAAACGAAGTAGTTCAAGAGAAGAAACAGGGAGCAGAGGAATATATTCAATCCTTAATTGACAAGGCTAATATTGCTCAAGCTGAATTCATGAAAATGGATCAGGAACAAATTGACAAGATTGTACAGGCTATGGCAGTTGCGGGTTCTGACCAACATATGTACCTTGCAAAATTGGCAGTCGAAGAAACAGGTAGAGGTGTTTATGAAGACAAGATCATTAAGAATATGTTCGCAACAGAATATATCTACCACAGTATAAAGAACGAAAAAACTGTGGGTGTCATTGAAGATAATGCATATGATAGTTTTCAAAAAATTGCTGAACCAATCGGAACAATCATGGGTATCACTCCTGTTACTAACCCAACTTCAACAACGATGTTTAAAGCTCTCATTTCCATTAAGACTCGTAATCCTATTATTTTTGGTTTTCATCCATCAGCTCAAAAGTGTAGTAGTGAAGCCGCAAGAATCCTGGTGGAAGCTGCAGTGAAATGTGGTGCACCAGCTAATTGTATTCAATGGATTGAAGAACCAACAATGGACAAAACTAACATCCTAATGAATCATCCGGGTATTTCAATGATCTTAGCAACCGGGGGATCAGCAATGGTTAAAGCAGCATACAGTTGCGGTAAGCCAGCACTCGGAGTAGGACCTGGTAACGTTCCTTGCTTTATCGAAAAGAGTGCTGATATCAATCAAGCGGTAACTGATTTAATCCTATCAAAATCGTTCGATAATGGTATGATTTGTGCTTCTGAACAAGCTGTAATCATAGAAGAACCTATTTTTGATCAAGTGAAGAAAAAGATGATTGCAAATAATTGTTACTTTTTAAATAAAGAAGAAGTTGCTAAGTTAACAGCTGGTGCTATGATTGCTGACAAATGTGCTGTTAATCCAGTAATCGTGGGTCAATCTGCTGTGAAGATTGCTGAACTATCTGGTATTCAAGTTCCAGCTGGAACTAAAATCCTAGTAGCTGAAATTGAAGGTGTGGGTACGAAATATCCATTATCCGCAGAAAAATTGAGTCCTGTGCTTGCATGTTATAAAGTGAAAAATGCTGAACAAGGGATCGCTCGTGCGGTTGAAATTGTTGAATTTGGCGGAATGGGACATTCATCTGTTATTCATTCTAATAATGAAGAAGTTATTATGAAATTCTCGGATCGCCTACAAACATGCCGGATCTTAGTCAACTCACCTTCGACACATGGAGCTATTGGTGATCTTTATAATACAAATTTAGCATCATTGACACTAGGTTGCGGATCTTACGGTAAAAACTCCGTTTCTTCTAACGTGGGTGCAATCAATTTGATCAATGTGAAAAGGGTGGCTCGTCGTACTGTGAATATGCAATGGTTTAAAATTCCGAACAAGGTTTATTTTGAAAAAGGTTCAACTCAGTATCTTGCTCAAATGCCTGATATCACTCGTGTAGCTATTATCACTGACCCTATGATGGTGAAACTAGGCTATGTTGAGAAAGTTGAACATTACCTTCGTCAACGTCGAGTTCCTGTTGCTATTGAAGTATTCTCAGAAGTAGAACCAGATCCATCTACAGATACAGTAAACCGTGGTACAGCTATGATGAATAGATTTAATCCTGACTGTATTATCGCACTTGGTGGTGGTTCACCGATGGATGCTGCAAAAGCAATGTGGTTATTTTATGAATACCCAGATGCTGATTTCAATGGCTTGAAACAAAAATTCTTGGATATTCGTAAACGTATATATAAATACCCATCGCTAGGTCAAAAAGCGAAGTTCGTAGCTATCCCAACAACATCTGGTACAGGTTCAGAAGTAACTTCGTTCGCAGTTATCACAGATAAAAATAATGGAAATACGAAGTATCCGTTAGCAGATTATGAATTAACTCCAGATGTTGCCATCGTAGATCCTGAGTTCGTATACTCTCTACCTCGTGTAGCTGTAGCAGATACAGGTATGGATGTACTAACACATGCGATTGAAGCTTATGTATCAGTAATGGCTAACGATTATACAGATGGTCTTGCAATTAAAGCGATCCAATTGGTATTCCAATATCTTGAGAAGTCAGCATTGGAAAGTGATAAACTAGCACGTGAAAAAATGCACAATGCTTCCACTATTGCAGGTATGGCTTTTGCCAATGCATTCTTAGGAATTAACCACAGCTTAGCGCACAAATGGGGTGGAAAATATCACACTGCTCATGGTCGTACAAATGCTATTCTGTTGCCACACGTTATTCGATACAATGCGAAAAAACCAACGAAGTTTGCTTCGTTCCCGAAATATTCGCATTTTGTAGCTGACGAACGCTATGCAGAAATTGCACGCATTCTTGGATTGCCTGCACGTACTACTGAAGAAGGCGTAAACAGCTTGATCAATGCTATTCGTAAAATGAATAAAACATTGGGTATCGAGGAGTCGTTCCAACAAATTGGCTTTGATGCTAAGGAATTTGAATCAGGTGTTGATTACTTGGCAGATCGTGCCTTTGAAGACCAATGTACAACAGCGAACCCGAAATTACCTTTAGTAACAGAACTTGCTGATGTATATAGAGATGCTTTCTATGGAAGATTCGAATAATATTTACCTAGTTATAAAAAAGAGATGGTTGTAAAATTGAGAATTATAAATAAAAATTTTGTGGAATCAAAGTGACAAATATCACCTTGAAAGTGATATTTGTCACTGTTATTTACTAGTATTTGAACTATAATAAAACCAGATAAAGACTCTATTAAAAAAAGTGTATTGATAAATGTGAAAAAGATCACATTCTAGAGTCTGAGAGGCATGAGATTCCTTCAAACTCATGATCTCTACAAAGAAATATAAATATATAGATGGAGGGATTAAGATGTCGGTGATCGAAAAAGAAGTGCTAAAAGTGCAAAATGCGTGGAGAGGTTTCAAAGCAGGAAAATGGATGAAAGAAGTCAACACAAGTAATTTCCTAGATACTAACATTAAGCCTTATGAGGGTAACGAGTCTTTCTTGGAGGGAGCGACTGCAAACACAAAAGCATTGTGGGAGATCGTGTCGAACTTGTCCAAGCAAGAAAGAGAAGCTGGCGGTGTATTAGATGTTGATGTCAACACACCATCTACCATAACTTCTCATGCGCCAGGCTTTTTAGATAAAGACAAAGAACAAATTATTGGTGTACAAGGTTCCGCACCATTCCAACGCACGATTCGTCCTAATGGCGGTGTTAGAATGGTCATCACAGCATGTAAAGCTTACGGATTTGACTTGCCACCTGAAATTGTAGACTTGTATACAAATGTTCGTAAAACACATAATCAAGGTGTTTTTGATGCTTATACTGCAGATATGAGAAATGCTCGTCACACTGGAATAATTACAGGATTGCCTGATGCTTACGGCCGTGGACGGATTATTGGTGACTATCGTCGTGTAGCACTTTACGGTGTAGATTTCCTGATCACACAAAAACAACATGAGTTGAAAGATCTTGAAGTTGCTGTTATGGATGAAGATGTAATTCGCCTTCGCGAAGAATTGTCCGAGCAAATTCGTTCTTTAGGCGAATTGAAACAACTAGGTGAAATGTATGGATTTGATATTTCCAGACCTGCAAATACTGCAAAAGAAGCATTCCAATGGTTATACTTCGGATACTTAGCAGCTGTAAAAGAACAAGACGGAGCAGCTATGTCCCTCGGCCGTGTATCCTCTTTCCTTGACGCATACATCGAGCGTGATCTTGCCGAAGGAACAATGACTGAAGAAACTGCTCAAGAACTGGTTGACCATTTCGTTATGAAGCTCAGAATTGTAAAATTCCTTAGAACTCCTGAATATAACGAACTATACAGTGGCGATCCAACTTGGGTAACTGAATCCATAGGTGGTATGTCTGTAAACGGGGTAACTCGTGTTACGAAGAGTAGCTTCCGTTTCTTGCACACACTGAACAATTTGGGAGCTGCTCCAGAACCGAACTTAACAGTGCTTTGGTCAGAAAGATTGCCTGAATCCTTCAAAAAATATTGTACTAAAGTTTCCATTGAAACAAGTGCAATTCAATACGAGAACGACGACTTGATGCGTCCAATCTATGGCGATGACTACGGTATTGCTTGCTGCGTATCGGCTATGCGAATTGGTAAACAAATGCAATTTTTTGGGGCTCGTGCGAACTTAGCTAAATGCCTTCTCTATGCAATTAACGGTGGTAAGGATGAAAGATATGGTACGCAAGTTGGTCCAGAATATCCAGCAATTACTTCCGAATACTTGGATTACGATGAAGTGATGAAACGTTTCATACCAATGATGGAATGGCTGGCTAATCTGTACGTAAATACGCTTAACGTAATCCACTATATGCATGATAAATATGCTTACGAACGTATTGAAATGGCGTTACATGATCGTGATATTCTTCGTACAATGGCTTGTGGTATTGCTGGTTTATCCGTTGTTGCCGACTCATTGAGTGCCATCAAATATGCTAAAGTTAAACCGGTTCGTAACGAAAATGGAATTGCAGTAGACTTTGTAACTGAAGGCGAATATCCTTGCTACGGTAACAACGACGACCGTGTTGACCAAATTGCCGTTAAATTGGTTGAATCCTTCATGAGTATGATTCGTAAGAATAAAACTTATCGTAACTCTTTGCCGACACAGTCAATCTTGACGATTACTTCAAATGTAGTGTACGGTAAGAAAACCGGAAATACACCAGATGGACGTAAAGCAGGTGAACCGTTCGCACCAGGTGCTAACCCAATGCATGGACGTGATAAGAAGGGTGCACTCGCTTCACTAAGCTCTGTTGCTAAACTTCCTTATGAAGATAGCTTGGATGGAATCTCTAATACATTCTCTATCGTTCCTAAGGCATTAGGTAAAGAAGAAGAAATTCGTAAATCTAACCTTGTAGCGATGCTGGATGGATATTTCGGTAGTGGCGCTCATCATCTTAATGTCAACGTATTTAATCGTGATCAATTGATGGATGCGATGGAACATCCTGAAGAATATCCTCAATTGACGATCCGTGTCTCTGGATATGCGGTTAACTTCATTAAATTGACTCGTGAACAACAAATGGATGTTATTAATCGTACATTCCATGGTTCAATGTAAATTAAAAAACATTAAATAACTAACGATATTAGACAGCGGATGCAGAAAGGGTGGCTTCTTATGATTAAAGGACATGTGCACTCTTTGGAGACTTTTGGAACGGTTGACGGGCCAGGTATCCGCTTTGTCCTATTTATGCAGGGTTGCCTGATGAAGTGTCAATACTGTCATAACCCAGATACTTGGGGATTAAATGAGGGCAAAGAAATGACGGTTGAGGAGGCTCTATCTGAGATAGAGCCATACATCAACTATTATCGTTCCTCTGGCGGTGGTCTTACCGTTTCAGGAGGCGAACCTAGCTTACAAGCCCGTTTTGTTGCTGAACTATTTAGAGAAGTGAAGGAACGATGGAATCTTCATACGACATTAGATAGTAACGGTTTTAATGATCCGGATAAAATTAAGGATTTATTAGATGTAACTGATTTGGTACTCTTGGATATTAAACATATTAATGACGAGAAACATATTAAGCTAACTTCAAAGAGCAATGAGAAAACACTTAAAACGGCTCAATGGTTATCAGAAAATGGTCATAAAATGTGGATACGCCATGTGTATGTACCAGGTATTCATAATCAAGAAGAAGATCTTGTCCAATTAGGTCAATTCATAGGAACATTAAGTGGCGTAGAAAAATTCGAAATTCTTCCTTACCATCAGATGGGTGTTTATAAGTGGGAAGCATTAGGTAAAGAATACCCACTACAAGGAGTTCCATCACCTTCTGAAGATGAAATACAGCGAGCCTACCGACTGATCGAAGCAGGTAGAAACCAATCATACGCAGTAAATTAATTACAAATGGATGTCCCAAAGGTTATCTTTAATAATAACTTGGGACATCCTATTTTTCTAAAATTTACCAATGTAAAATTCCTTTATTGCAAAGTAGCAACTATTTGTGATAAATTGCGTCTATTATAGAAGATGAATATTATACCAGACAGATTTGGGAATAGAGGAGCAGAAGGATGAATTTTAAGAAACTAACTTTTTTAGCTATTTTTGCCGTGTCACAAATTGCAATGATTACACCGGTAAGTGCGGATGATACAACTCCGATAAAATCTGATACTGCAGTAACAGAAGCGGTATATGGATCAGATGCGGGTGAGACAGATCCTTTGATTATTGATAATACTGGTGAAGCAAACGGTACATCAACAGATTTGGCATCATCAGGTAAATTAATCCTTAAAGTAAATGGTGCGGAAATGCTTCAAGATGGTATTTTATATACTGCGAGTCAACCTATGACTGTGAAGAAGGGTGTCTCTTATATTGCCGTTCGTTCATTGGTGGATCGCATTGGCCTAACTCTTACATATGATAGTAAGACAAAGGAAACTGTTATTATAAGTGGTAGTAATGAACTACGATTCAAACTTAACAGTAATAAATATACTGTTAATGGTGTCTCGCAAGTAATGAAGGGTACGTCATACCAACAAGAGAATATATTTATGGTTCCATTGACTGCTATTACAGAAGCACTTCATATACCTTATGTATTTGATGGAGTTCAAAAACAAGTCATACTGACCCTTTCTACGAAACCTGTAGCTTCATTTACGGTACAACAGAAAGAGATCATTGCTGGTGAAACATTGGTTACTTATGTAACTAATTCCTCTTCTCCTAAGGGATTTCCAATTGTTGAAGAACGTTGGGAAGGAAGGGAAGATATTTTCCAGGAGGTTGGAACGCATACTGTTACTTACGCTGTGCTTGATAGTAACGGAGAGTGGAGCGATCCTTACACAATAACTATCGAAGTAAAAGCACCTAATCTTCCACCTGTAGCTATGTTTACAACGGATAAAGATGAATATAAAATGGGTGAACTTATTACAATTAATGATATAAGTACGGATGAAGATAATGATATTGTGAAACGTAATTGGTTGAATAATGAATTAGCCTTTTTCAGATCAGGTCCCGTAACGATTCAACTCGAAGTCATAGATGGACATGGTGCTGTAGGGACTTATGAGAAGACGATCAATATTACGAATGAAAGACTTTACAGTGAACCAGACTTCAATAAATTATTTGTTCCAGTAGGACGGCAATATAGATTCGATGGTTCAACTGTCCCTACTATGGAAAAAGTACAGTATACGATGACATCGGAGCCAGCAACATTAATAAGAAGTAATAGTCCTGAAACAGTCTATTCTGAGGGTGTTGTTTACCGTGAGACTGCTGCAGGATTGACACGATTCATGGTGCATCATGTTAATGCATTAGGTAAAGATGTAAGAATGTATGTAATTGCTACGAATAAGAACCTGACGCCAGCAACTGTGAATATTCTTGACTCTGGTTTTGCTGGTCCTAATATGTATGCTACATTAGTGGGTAAACTTTCAGTTCAGCGCTACTATAAATCGATGCAAAATAATTTAGTGGAGCAGAGTGTTGCACTAGCTCCTGGCGAAAGCAAAATTATTTTTAACGAGTTAAATGCATTAGAAATGAAGCCGATGCAAGTGATTTCATTATTGGCAGATGTTAATAGTGATTTACCAGTTGAATATACCGTTATTATGATTGATGCGGATCAGGATGCTCTTACAAGTATTCCATATTTAATGGATATTGCACGCGATGGTGTTCATAACCGTGGAACATACCCTAATTCAACACGTCTTATTGAATATAATGATGTGTTAGGTTTAACGAATCAACGTATCTCATTAGGAGATAACACTGGAGATCCTAATCTAACTGGTGTGGATGCTTTGACAGGTCTGCCAGAATCCAACCTTGGTAACTTTGGGGTGATGTATAAGGTTACTTTAAACCGTGTTGCTGCGAATACACTCATCACGTTCAATCCACGTGGAGGAGAATATTCGGGAATGCTCTTGGTAAATGGAAATATTATAGGTTTACCAGAGGGCAATGGTGCTGCTGGATCGTTAGCTACTCCGAATGATACAAGTGTAGTCTATCGAACAGGGGATCATGAACAAAAGGTTGAAATTTGGTTCACACCTGCACCAGGTAGTAATTTACCAGTAAATTTATTATTCCAACAGATGCCAGAGCGGAAATAATAGAATAGATGTTTCACAAAGGAGGACCTTAAAATATTAAGGTCCTCTTTTTGTTGTTAGTAAACGGTATTGTGGTGCTGAATTGACGTTGACATTATAATGTTGCATTATTAATAGTAATAATGTTGTTTAGTAAAAGATTGCGATAAACAACTTGAAGGAGGTTGAAATTAGTGCTGTCCACAGAACAGATCATTGAAGTGATGGCCGGTCAAGGCCTTCGTATTACGGATCAACGGAAGACATTAGCCAAACTATTTGGTGAGAATTCAGACTTTTTATCAGCGAAAGAAGTCTATGAATATATGGGTAAGAAATATAGTGGACTTAGTTTTGACACGGTTTATCGTAACCTTCGAGTGATGGAGGAATTAGATGTATTAGAGCAGATTGTGTTTGAGGATGGTGTGAAATTTAAAGTTAATTGTAGTGAAGGACATCACCATCATCATATGATTTGTTTACAGTGTCAGAAGACATACCCGATTACATTCTGCCCGATGAATTTAACGGATACGCCAGAACAATTCCAAGTGGTTAAGCATAAATTCGAAGTTTTTGGGTACTGCCAAGATTGCCAACAAGTTACGGAAGATGATGGTCTTGTTATGCCTACGCTGATGAATGGAGAATGACCGTAATGAGACTTACACGCACAATTATGAAAGGTCCTATTGTCGTATATCGCAAAGTTATCTCGCCTTTAAAACCAGCAACATGTCGTTTCTATCCAACTTGTTCGGCATATGCACTTGAGGCTATCGAGGTACATGGAGCAGTTAAGGGGAGTTGGCTTGCCATGAAAAGGATCGTAAAATGTCAGCCTTTTCACCCTGGTGGAGTTGACCTTGTACCTCCTCGGAAAGCTACGGATGAGCAAAGACAATCTTCTTAGAAACTTGATGAGATAAAGCTATATAAGCTACTATAAGCTGGTATGACTTGACAAATATCAATGCACTTCAGTATATTAAGAAATATATATGTTGATTTCCAAGGAACGGATGAGTACGAGGACTTCACTTAGTAAAGAGAGCCGGAGTAGCTGTGAACCGGTCTAGGTGAGACTCAGAATATGGTCCGGGAGGAATTGTTCTCGAGCGCCGAGGGTATCTATGGATATTCTACGTAAGGGAGCAACGTGAGCCAGCGTTAATGGACAGTTCTCGTTTAATACGGGACTGATGGAGCCTGTCACTTGCAAAGGTACAGGAAAATTGGGTGGTAACACGTGAGATAACTCTCGTCCCATATGGGGATGGGAGTTTTTTGTGATTTTTGAGTCATACGAGTTATCTAATAGAAGGAAGGAATGATGATCAATGACTGACAATAAAACATTTTATTTAACGACTCCGATTTATTATCCAAGTGATAAGCTACATATTGGGCATGCTTATACTACAGTGGCGGGAGATGCATTAGTTCGCTATAAGAAGCTTCGTGGATATGATGTTCACTACCTAACAGGAACTGACGAACATGGTCAAAAGATTGAACGAAAAGCTGCAGAAGCGGGGAAAACACCACAACAATTTGTTGATGATATTGTTGCAGGCATTAAACAACTGTGGGGTACACTAGATATTTCAAATAATGATTTCATTCGTACGACAGAAGAACGTCATAAGAAGGTTGTACAGGATGTATTTGAACGCCTTTTGCAACAAGGTGATATTTATAAGGGTGAATATGAAGGTTGGTATTGTACGCCAGATGAGTCCTTCTTCCTTGAACGCCAGTTAGTCAATGGGAACTGTCCTGACTGTGGTAGACCAGTGGAACGTGTCAAGGAAGAGAGTTATTTCTTCCGGATGAGTAAGTATGTAGATCGCTTGTTGAAGCATTATGAGGACAATCCTGATTTCATACAACCGGTATCTCGTAAAAATGAAATGATTAACAATTTCATAAAGCCAGGTCTTGAGGATTTGGCTGTGTCTCGAACCACTTATGAGTGGGGAATCAAGGTTAAAAGTGATCCGAAACATGTTATCTATGTTTGGATTGATGCTTTATTGAACTACATTACGGCCTTAGGGTATGGAACAGACAATACAGAGTTGTTTGACAAATATTGGCCAGCGAATGTTCATTTGATGAGTAAAGAAATTGTCCGTTTCCATACAATATATTGGCCGATTATTCTTATGGCTATAGATCTTCCGTTGCCGGAGAAAGTATTCGCTCACGGCTGGTTACTAATGAAGGATGGTAAAATGTCCAAGTCTAAGGGTAACGTAGTAGATCCTGTAACGTTGATTAGTCGATATGGATTGGATTCGCTACGCTACTACTTACTGCGTGAAGTCCCTTTTGGTTCAGACGGAACATTTACACCTGAGAGCTTTGTAGAACGTGTTAATTCGGATCTAGCGAATGACTTAGGCAATCTGTTGAATCGGACAGTAGCTATGGTTGATAAATATTTTGACGGAATTGTACCGGAATACCAAGCTGGAGTAACTCCATTTGATCATGAAGTGGAAGAAGCTGCAAAGCTTACTTATGATAAAGTCGAGGAGTTAATGGAGAACATGGAGTTCTCTGTTGCCTTAACTGTTATTGGACAGTTTGTAAGCCGTAGTAACAAATATATTGATGAGACGCAACCTTGGGTACTTGCGAAAGACGAGACGAAGATTAAAGAATTGGCATCGGTCATGACTCATCTTGTCGAGAGTTTACGTATTGCATCGATACTACTGCAACCATTCTTGACGCAAGCACCACTTAAAATATGGCAGCAGCTTGGTTTAGAGCAAGGAGAATTAACGTCATGGGATAGTGGTAAAGAATTCGGATTGTTCCCAGCTGGAACCAAGTTAGTAAAAGGTGATCCTATATTCCCTCGCTTAGATGTGGAGCAAGAAGTTGCTTATATCGCAGAAGCAATGTCTGGTGGAGTGAAAGCAGCTGAGGTAGCGATAGAGCAAGCAAAAGATCAAGCTCCTATCGAACATAGTGAAGAAATTGGTATAGAGGATTTCGCTAAAGTTGAGCTTCGGGTTGCCCAAGTTATTGCAGCAGAACCTGTCAAGAAAGCTGATAAATTGCTGAAACTTCAACTGGACCTAGGATTTGAGCAACGCCAAGTAGTATCAGGTATCGCTAAGTTTTATACACCTGAGGAATTAGTAGGACGTAAAGTCATTTGTGTTATTAATCTAAAACCTGTTAAATTGCGTGGTGAATTGTCACAAGGTATGATTCTTGCTGCTTCTCATGGAGACCAATTAACATTAGCAACGGTCCCTGATGATATGCCAAATGGAGCTATTGTGAAATAATAGGGTTAGTTAACTTGATGAATATTTATAAAACGGTATCTCCAATAGGGGATACCGTTTTATGTCAGGGTAGTTTTGTTGACAATTGAATCAATCGTACTTTATAATCAGATGATAATGATTACGATTAAAGGGTGGAGTTGACGGGTAACATGAAGAAATTAAATGTTGGAAAGAACCTTTTTATTCTAGGGTTAATAAGTGTTGTGTTGATAACTGGGTGTGGAAGTAAATCGAATAATAGTATGGTTGAAGGCAAGGTAAATGTAATGACAACATTTTATCCAATATATGAATTTGCCCAAGCGATCGGTGGAGAGAATGCTAATATTGTTAATTTAATTCCAGCAGGAATTGAACCTCATGATTGGACACCGAAAAGTCAGGATATTTTAAGTACTTCGAAGGCGCAGTTATTTTTGTACAATGGAGCTGGTTTAGAAGGTTGGGTGCCTGACTTTCTAAAGGGTCTTAATAAAGATAGTGAAGTGAAGGCTGTGGAAGTAAGCCAAGGAGTAGACCTTATTGAATCTGAAGAGGATCATGAGCATGATCACGGCGAAGAAGGCAATGAAGAGATTAGTGATCCAAACGTCGAACAACATCATATTGATCCGCATACGTGGGTTAGTCCTAAATCAGCACTTGTGATGGCTGCCAATATTAAGGATAGCTTCATTGAGGTTGATCCGGAGAATGAGAGTCAATACGAGCAAAGATATCAAGAATTAAATGATAAATTATTAGCATTAGATAGTAAGTTTACAACCGAATTATCTAACTTATCGAAGAGAGAAATTGTAGTCTCGCATCAAGCCTTTGGGTATTTGACACGTGATTATGGATTGACGCAACATGCGATCATGGGTCTATCAGCAGATGCTGAACCACGTGCACAGGATATTATCAATCTAGCTAATCTAGTACAAGAAGAAGGTATCAAATATATCTTTTTCGAAGAATTAGTGTCTGATCGACTGGCGAAGACTTTGGCTGCCGAAGCTGATGTTGATACAATGGTACTCAATCCGGTTGAAGGCTTAACGAAAGAGCAACAACAGAATAATGAGAATTACTTTACTTTGATGGAGAAAAATTTGCAAAATTTAATTATAGCTTTAAAATAAAGATAGAACTTAACTTAGAAGGGCGGAGTACTTATGAAGTCACTGGCGGCCCAAGATTGCCATCAACATATTATTGAAATTGAGAACGTATCTTTCTCATATAGGAATCAAAAGGTATTATCTGATGTGAACTTTATTGTGAAAGAACGTGACTTTGTAGGAATTATTGGTTCTAATGGAGCAGGAAAGACTACCTTGATGAAATTAATCGTGGGTCTACTCCCTATGGAAAAAGGAAATATTAATTTATTCGGTCAACCCATTCATTCATTTAAGGATTGGGAACGTATTGGGTATGTTCCTCAGAAGAATAATTTCAATCCCCTATTTCCAGCTACGGTTCGTGAAGTGGTTCTCTCTGGGATGTACAATAATAAATCACTCTTCCGCCGTGTGAGCCGCTCTATGCAACAACAGTGTGACGATGCATTAGAAGTGATGCGTATACAGGATATTGCGGGCAAACGTGTTGGGGAACTCTCTGGAGGGCAACAACAACGTGTATTTTTGGCACGTGCACTCGTTAACCATCCGGATTTACTCGTATTGGATGAGCCTACGGTCGGGATTGACGCTGAGACACAGGCGAGTTTTTTTGAACTGATTACCCATATGCATGCACATCATCATATGACTTTTTTAATGGTATCCCATGATTTGGATATGATCGAAGGGTATTTGGGGACAACACCTGTACAGAAGAACGGTAATATAAATTTGTTCGTCAGACATTCTCATGACCTGCAGAATTGTGCAGAGAATAATTTAGAACATTCTTTATCAATTAATTGATGGAATTAGCTTAAGGAGTCGTTAATATTGCCACTTGAAATATTATTTAGTGATTTTTTTCAACGAGCGCTTGCGGGTGGAATATTGATAGGAATAACTGCCCCTCTCATCGGAATATTTCTGGTGCTACGCAGACTTTCCATGATTGGAGATACCATAGCGCACGTCACCATAGCTGGTGTCGCTTTAGGTTTCTTGATTGAAGTGTACCCATTAGGTGTGGGACTCGTATTTGCTATCTTAGCCTCTTTTGCTATCGAGAAATTACGTAAAGCTTATAAAAGTTATGCGGAACTTTCCATTGCGATTATAATGTCAGGAGGCGTGGCCTTGGCTTCGCTCTTTTTTACGTTAGGAATGGGATACAATACCGACGTTATGAGTTATTTGTTCGGTAGCATATACACATTGGATTTGATGGATTTATATGTTGTTGGAGGGGTTACAGTTGTTGTTGTACTAGTTGTATCTTTATTCTTCAAGGAATTCTTCCTATTGAGCTTCGAAGAAGATGCAGCAAGTGTAAGTGGATTGCCTGTTAAGTTGCTCAATATGTTGATAACGATTCTTACAGCACTGGTGGTTAGTACAGCGATCAAGATTGTGGGGGCTCTATTAGTATCCGCTTTGCTAACGATCCCAGTGGCCATCAGTTTACTCCTTGCTCGGAGCTTTAAAGCTTCTGTAGTATGGTCTGTAATTATTGCTGAAATTGCTGTTGTCATAGGACTCGTGGTTGCAGGAATTTGGAATCTTGCACCAGGTGCTACCATTGTCTTATTGTTAATAGCGATGTTAGTGATGACGTTGCTTGGTAAAAAAGGACGATCAATATAGGAGGTGCCAGATGTCGGATATTACTGTCCCATTAGCATTTATTGCAGGTTTTGCTTCTTTTATTTCGCCATGTTGTCTGCCACTATATCCATCCTATCTATCGTATATAACGGGCATGTCAGTACATCAACTAAAGACTGAGCAGAATAAAAAGGAAGTACGTTTTCGGACATTAACTCATACGTTGGCCTTTATTCTTGGATTCTCTGTTGTATTCTACACGCTTGGAATCGGGGCAGGATTTTTTGGAGACTTTTTTTCAGACAACAGAGGTTTAATTAGGCAATTATCTGCTATCTTGATTATGTTGATGGGGCTCTTCTTATTAGGTGTGATTCAACCTAAGTTCTTGATGAAAGAACGGAAGATGGATATAAAATTTAAGCCGGCAGGTTATATCGGCTCATTTATATTTGGTATTGGTTTCTCCGCAGGTTGGTCTCCATGTATTGGTCCTATTCTAGCAGCTATTATTGCTATGGCTGTTAGTGAACCTGGGGCATGGTTTCCTTTGATCACAGCATATACAGTGGGATTTGCGATCCCGTTCTTTATTCTTGCTTTTTTTATTGGATCTACGAAATGGATCCTGAAATATTCTAATCTTATGATGAAAATCGGCGGCATACTGATGCTATTGATGGGAATTCTATTATTTACAGATCAAATGTTTCGAATTACGATATGGCTTCAACAATTAACACCAGAATGGCTGAAGTTCTGATGAATGGAATAAGCTATTAGGCAGGGACTTGCCAATTGTATTATGTAACAGGTATCATTACATAAGCGGGAATTCGGAGTAAGGCTTCATGTTTTTTAGAGAAGGATCATTAGGCCAAGAAGATTTGGCTTCTGAACCGTAAAGAGAAAAGAGGGGAACAAGATGCCAACGCCTAGTATGGAGGATTACTTAGAGCGCATCTATAAGCTGATCGATGAGAAAGGTTATGCGCGTGTTTCGGATATTGCTGAGGGGTTAGAAGTCCATCCTTCATCAGTTACGAAAATGATCCAGAAATTGGATAAAGATGAATATCTTATTTATGAGAAGTATCGTGGACTTATACTGACTTCAAAAGGTAAAAAAATCGGAAAGAGGCTTGTTGATCGTCATGAATTGTTAGAGGAATTCTTGACTGTGATCGGTGTCCAACAAGAGAATATTTATGCTGACGTCGAAGGGATCGAGCACCATTTAAGCTGGGATTCTATTACTCAGATCGAGATTTTATTAGAATATTTCCGTCGGGATGAGCAACGTATTCAGCAGTTACGTGATGTACACAAGGAATTAGTTAGCGATTCGTAAGCCAAGCATCTGTCGCCCCCTCAGAGACAGATGCTTTTTCCTTTTATAGGAATAAATTTCATAATTACGCAAACCTATTTAAGTTGCATAGGGGATTATGAAATTGATTCAGGGACTATCATATCATTCATTTATTGTGGAGGTTATTAGAAATGAAATTAAGTAAACGATTGTTGTGGGTTGTCATCATGATCCTATTGTTTCCAGGGTTAATTCCTTCAGCTGAAGCACAGAGCAGCAAGAATATCCGTATTATATTAGATGGAGTTCAACTTACGAGTGACACAGCACCTTATGTTATCCCTAAGTTGAACATCACAATGGTTCCTCTTCGAGTGATTAGTGAAGGATTAGGTGCTGTGGTTACTTGGAAACAAAGTACAAAAACGGCAATCATCGAGAATACTTCCAACTTCATTCAACTTACGAATGGTAAAACGACAGGATTAGTAAACGGTGCGACTGTATCGTTGGATGCTTCTGTACAAAGTAGAAATGGGCGTATCATGGTACCACTTCGTTTCGTTGGAGAAGCGCTTGGATTACAAGTGAACTGGAATCAGGCTGATCAAAGCATTACATTAATTAGAGATGTTGTGAGGCCGGATCTTGGAAGTGATGGTGGTAATGGAAATAATGGATCACTTCGTGGATCATGGGTATCTACTGTATATAATTTAGATTGGCCATCATCGACTTCATATGGAGATATAGAGAAACAAAAAGAAGAGTATATCAAACTGATCGACAACCTACAAGCTATTGGATTGAATTCTATTTTCGTACAGATTCGCCCTGCAGGAGATGCACTCTATTCGTCGATGTTGGTACCGTGGTCTAAGACTTTAACTGGAACTCAGGGGATGGATCCAGGGTATGACCCTCTTCAATTTATGATTGATGAGACTCATGCAAGGGATATGGAGTTCCATGCCTGGTTTAATCCATTTCGTGCCAATACGGATTTAAATACGTCAACTTTAGCAAGTAATCATATCGCGATAGAACATCCTGAGTGGGTATTGAATACCAAAAGTCAGCTCATTATTAACCCTGGTATTCCCGAGGCACGTGCGCATGTGATTGAAGTTATTATGGAAGTCGTAAACAAATATAATATTGATGGTGTTCATCTTGATGATTATTTCTATCCAACAGGTGGTACCATTGACGATGACAGCACTTACGTAACATATAATTCAAATCATATAGCTACAAAAGCTAATTGGCGTCGTGATAACATTAATCAATTTATTCAGCAATTAAATCAATCTATTCATTCTGTTAAACCACAACTTTCTTTTGGCGTTAGTCCATTTGGAGTATGGCGGAATGATGCTACTGACCGTACGGGTTCAGATACTAAAGCAAGCATTACTTCTTATGATAATTATTATGCTGATGTACGAACTTGGATACAGAATAGCTGGGTTGATTATGTGGTACCACAACTTTATTGGAGTCTATCCAATGCCAATGTAAGGTATGATACATTAGTGAATTGGTGGGTTAACGAAGTAGAGGGAACAGATGTGGAACTATATATTGGTCATGCACCATATAAATTAGGAACGACTGAAATAGGCTGGCAGAATGCTCAAGAAATTATTAATCAATTAAAATATAATGCGAAGCAGCCGGAAGTGAAGGGAAGTATTTTCTTTAGTGCCAGACATCTTCTGAATAATCCGCTGGAGTTGCTTCCTGCACTGACGACATATTATCATCAATAATCATGATTGTAGTCATGAACATTCCCCCGTACTCATAAGTAACAATATATGAGAGAACGGAGGAATGTTTATGTTAATTAATGCGGTTTTTGAAGGAGGCGGTGTAAGAGGAATCTCTCTTGCGGGTGCTGTCCAATCAGCTGAACAAGCAGATGTAGTCTTTCAAAAGCTTGCTGGGACTTCTTCAGGCGCTATAGTAGCCTCGCTATTGGCTGCTGGATATACATCAAAGGAAATGAAAGAGATCATTCAGCAGATGCCATTTTCATCTTTTCTAACTAGGTCACCTGTGTTTAATACTAAATATATCGGTCCTCCTTTACGAGTAATGTTGAAAAAAGGACTATATTCAGGTGAGGCACTTGAACAATGGATTCGACGTATTTTAATGAAAAAAAATATTTCTAAATTCTCCGATCTTCCTTCCGGGAAGTTACAAATTATTGCATCGGATATCACGAATGGACGAATATTGATTATACCTGATGGATTACGGGAATATGGGATTAACCCAGATACGTTCGAAATAGCTAAGGCGATAAGAATGAGTACTAGTATTCCTTATTTCTTCGATCCTGTGATGCTCAGATTACGTGGGACAGCTGCTCGTGGGAAATCTTTTTCAGAGCAATTTATCTATATTGTTGACGGAGGATTACTTAGTAATTTCCCATTATGGTTATTTGATAATGATAAATCTACAACTACAGGGTTATCGATCCCCACGATTGGATTCCAGATGGTAGGTAAGAATGAAGGTGTACCTCGCCGAATTCGAGGCCCATTCAGTATGCTTCAAGCGATGGTTGAGACGATGTTATCAGCCCATGATGAACGATATATCGAGCAAGATAAAAGTTTTCGGACGATTAAGATTCCTACTCTAGGCGTCACTACTACAAATTTTCATATAACGAAGGAAGAAAGTATGTCATTGTTCGCATCAGGATATGAGGCAGGAAATAAGTTTTTTGGCCATTGGAAGGGTTGATGGTAAGGTGTTGTAAGTGAAAAAGCAGGCAATCGCTGAAATCCCTTAAGATTTAGCGATTGCCTGCTTTTTATTTTACTGGTATAGAAAAGTTTAATGATATTTAGGTGTATCGTCATCCTGCTTTCCTTTTTGTCCTTCAATGACTTGAAAAGGATAATTTTTATGTTTTTTTGATGATATACCCGATGAGTTTTTCTTGATTCCAGAAACTTTTTCCATCGTTTTGAGAGATGGTTTCACCTTGGGATAAGCCTTGGAACGTTTAGGTTGATAAAATCTAAATAGTAGAAATATGACAATGAACACGACGACAGGGATGAGCAGACCCTTTAATAATATGAAACCCTCTAATACGATATCGCTTAACAATCCTAAGGCTGCTAATACGATTACTGTCCACGTGACAAAAGATTGAATCTTCATCGCATCCTCATCCTTTCACAGCATCTATGACTCCGTTTCTGATCGAGGAATTCACTTTAGACTTCTCAAGTTCAACATCGAGTTCTCTCATGCGGTTAAAAGAAGCAATAGAAACTTCTACTTGTTCATCTAAAGGTTCCTTAGTAGTGAGTAGTTGTAACCATAGTCCAGGGTAGCCGAGATACCGTAAAACGGGAGTTTCTCTTAAGGCATTCGTGAGCTTCAAGAATTCAAAGGAAACGGCAATCACGACAGGTAATAAAATAATACGTTGCATAACACGATCCAACATATTATCCCATGGTACGAGTGAATAGATAAGAACGCCCAACACGATGGTAAGCATCATAAAGCTACTACCACAACGATAATGTAGACGGCTATGCTTCTGTACATTAGCGACTGTCAATTCATCTCCTGCTTCATAGGTAGATATAACTTTATGTTCTGCACCATGATATTGGAATAGTCGCTTTACAACGGGAGTTAAGGTAATCGCCCAAAGATATACAAGTAACAGTGTAAGTTTGATAACACCTTCTACTAAGTTATGCAGAATATAGTTATCAAACAACCCACCGAATATGAAGTCTTCAAGAAACACCGGTACAAGTGTAAAGATTAGCTTACTAACGATAAAAGAGAGCACACCAACTGCAGCAACACCAATCATCATCGATAAACTTAATCCGGATTCTTCTTTTTCTTTCTGCTTGGTACGTTCTTCTGGGTCAATCTCATCATCTGCATAGGCATCTGCTGAGTAATTCAAGTGTTTGGATCCCTTAGCACTAGAATCTATAATACTGACAACACCACGAATAAGAGGGATTTTACGCAGTTTCTTCACCCAGGATTTATCCTCACGAGGAACTTCTAAAAAAGTAATTTCATTGCTTTTCCGTCTTACTGCGGTGACATTGATATTTTTTCCGCCAAACATTACGCCTTCTATGACAGCTTGGCCACCATAACTGACAGTACTAGAATCTTGAGGCAACCATTTCACCATCCCTAAGTTGGTTTATTTTAATTCTATTGTATAGAATTTTAGCACCAATATCTAGTTTCATTGCTTACCAACAATAATTCATAAGGATATTGTGGTTTACTCACACATGATATGTACATACTATGCATTGAGTAAAATGGAGTATTAGTCATATCGTGAGGAGGACTTGGTCATGAATCAACATCAAGAGAAGAATAATACATATACCAGCGTGATTCCTTTTGCAATAGAGTTGGGTTTCTTTGCAGGTTTATTTTGGGGGACGATACATTGGTTTTTTTATGTTTTGAAATTTACGAAGATTATTCCAGCATATTTAGTAGAACCTTTTTTTAAACATGAGTTTTTAAATAGTGGTGCGGGACATCTTATAGGTTTATTAGCTTTTATTGTATTTTCAATTTTGGTTTCTATGCTTTATGTATCATTGTTTCGAAAGATGAATGGACCCTGGCCAGGAGTGATTTATGGAATCATATGGTGGCTACTTGTCTTTATGTTGTTTGGTCCGTTGTTCAATATGGTCAAGCCACTATCAGCTCTGACTGCTACGACAATTATCAGCGAATTTTGCTTATATCTTTTGTGGGGATTGTTTATAGGCTATACGATTGCCATGGAATTTACAGATGAAAGAATGAGAGAACCTAACGAAGTGGAGAGTTGATGTCGAAATAACTTCTCAAGAGCATATTTCTTATGGTAAAATAGCAGATGGTTATTTGATAATAAGGGTGGGAATATCATTTTGACAACGATATGGGTGATTAATGGACCGAACCTCAATCTTTTGGGAGTGAGAGAGCCTGGAATTTACGGGTCACAAAACTTACATACAATTGAAGATAACATTCGGAAACAAGCAAGTGTTCTAGATGTGAATGTTGCTTTCTATCAATCAAATCATGAAGGCGTCATGATCGATTGGATTCATGAAGCTATGGGAACGGCAGATGGAATTATTCTTAATCCTGGAGCATTGACTCATTATAGTTATGCAATACGCGATGCAATTAGTTCTGTACGCATTCCAACAGTAGAGGTACACTTATCCAATATTCACTCAAGAGAGCCTTTTCGACATACGTCTGTGATTGCCCCAGTTGCCATTGGGCAGATTGCTGGATTCGGTGCAACAAGCTATGAACTTGGATTGATTGCACTGTTACGGCATTTGGAAGATCAGGGACAGTAGTATGTTGCTCTCCTTAGTAGTGTTAGAAAGGGAGATCGCATCATGGGAAATTTAAGAGTACTTAAGTTGAGAGAAGTTATGCAAAAGATGAACCTAGAGGCTGTATTTATAACAAGTTCCATTAATCGTCGTTATTTAACAGGATTTACTGGTTCATCAGGATATGTTCTGGTTACGTTATCTAATGCATACTTACTAACAGATTTCCGTTATATGACTCAAGCTCAACAACAAGCAAAAGGCTTCACAGTTGTCGAACACGGTATTCGCGTCATAGATAATGTGAAAGAGTTATTAATTAGCAGTAAAATAGATCAACTTGGTTTTGAACAAGACGATGTGTCTTATAGCGCCTATAGTACCTATAAGGAGCAGTTACAGCCTGAGATTAATTTGGTTCCTGTTAAGGGTTTAGTTGAACAACTCCGGATGTTCAAAGACGAGGAAGAAATGAAGATCATGCAACGTGCAGCAGATCTCGCTGATGACACATTCAGTTATATTTTGGGTGTTGTGAAACCGGGTATGACAGAGCGTGAAGTTGATCTAGCCATGGAATTTTATATGCGTAGTCATGGTGCAACATCATCTTCTTTTGATACCATTGTTGCTTCTGGTGAACGTTCTTCAATGCCACATGGTGTAGCAAGTGAACGTGTTATTCAAGGGAATGAATTGATAACCTTCGATTTCGGTGCATTACTCGATGGATATTGTTCGGACGTAACACGTACAATTGCCTTAGGAAATCCGAAACCTGTATTGAAAGAGATCTATGACATTGTGCTTGAAGCACAACTTCATACACTCACCAATATTAAATCGGGGATGACTGGGCGTGAAGCGGATGCACTTGCTCGTGATATCATTACCAAATATGGATATGGAGATCAATTCGGACATAGCACGGGACATGGCTTAGGTATGGAAGTCCATGAGTCTCCACGGCTTTCTAAGTTGAGTGATGACATCTTACAACCTGGTATGGTAGTTACGGTTGAACCAGGTATCTATTTACCGGGAATTGGTGGTGTTCGTATAGAGGATGATATCCTTATTACGGAGACAGGTATTGAAATTCTAACGCATAGTAGTAAGGATTACACTGTACTAAATAGTTAATAGTTTTATCTAATTTTGAAGAAGTACCGCTATATAAAAAAACTTAAGCGTATGCTTTCGATGCTAGTTTTTTTATCGTCGTATAATCAAAGAAGTACCGCTATATAAAAAAACTTTTGGAGGTTATCATTTATGATATCAGTAAACGATTTTAAAACAGGATTAACGGTGGAAGTTGAGGGTGATATATTCAGCGTTATCGATTTCCAACACGTAAAACCAGGTAAAGGTGCAGCATTTGTTCGTTCTAAATTGAAGAACTTACGTAATGGTAACACGGTTGAACGTACATTCCGTGCAGGTGAAACAATTGGACGTGCTATTATTGAGAACCGTCCGGTTCAGTATTTGTATGCTAGTGGACAAGAGCATGCTTTCATGGATAATGAAACATATGACCAATTCACTTTAACTAGTGATCAACTTAAATGGGAATTGAACTTCATCAGAGAAAACATGAATGTCAATATTGTTAGTTACCAAGGTGAAATTCTAGGTATTAACTTACCGCATAGTGTTGAACTTAAAGTAACTGAAACAGAACCTGGTGTTAAAGGTAACACAGCTCAAGGGGCTACTAAGAATGCTACAGTAGAAACAGGTCTTGTTGTACAGGTTCCTCTATTCATTAATGAAGAAGATGTTTTATTGATTGATACACGCGACGGTAAATATATTTCGCGCGCCTAATCAACAAATGCAAGAAGTTGGATAGATTCTTATTTTGCCCTCCTGCGCTTATGGCGAGGGAGGGTTTTTATTCAATGAATACAAGAAAACATTGAGAAATCTGTTGCTTTAGTATTATACTGTTTTAAAGCATAACAGAGTGTTCATGTGATATTGAGTGGGGAGTGAATCAAAGTTGTCACTGTATGTAATGAAATTTGGTGGTAGTTCTGTTGGTAATACGGAACGTATGCAACGTGTTGCTAAGCGTATTGTTGAGAAACAAGATGAAGGTCATCAATGTGTGGTTGTAGTCTCAGCTATGGGAGATACCACGGATGATTTAATAGATCAAGCTAAGTTATTGAATCCAGATCCACCAGCAAGAGAAATGGATATGTTAATGACAACAGGTGAACAGATATCTATGGCCCTGTTATCGATGGCTATTCATCAACTTGGCCGTGAGGCTGCTTCATTTACTGGATGGCAAGCTGGTTTCCGTACGGAGTCCGTCCATGGAAAAGCAAGAATAATAGATATTCTGCCTGGTCGTGTTCAGGAAGCGCTACGAGCAGGGAAAATTGTTGTAGTTGCCGGATTCCAAGGAATGACGGAAGATGGAGAGATTACGACATTCGGCCGTGGAGGTTCTGATACAACAGCAGTGGCTTTAGCAGCTGCGATTAGTGCGGATGTATGTGAAATATATACAGATGTAGATGGTATTTATTCTACTGACCCACGTATTGTAAAGTGTGCAACTAAGCTTAAGGAAATATCTTATGATGAAATGCTTGAGCTTGCGAGTCTGGGAGCAGCTGTCCTTCACCCCCGTGCCGTAGAGTATGCGAAACATAATAAGGTTCGCCTTGTTGTTAGATCAAGTTTCAATAATAATGAAGGTACTGTTGTTAAGGAGGAAGCAACCATGGAACAAGGTGTCGTAGTTAGTGGCATAGCTTATGATAAGAATGTTGCTCGTATTAGTATTCTGGGTGTATCGGATACCCCAGGAGTGCTTGCAGAAGTATTTGGTGAATTGGCTAGAGCAGAAATAAATGTTGATATCATCGTGCAGAGCGGCGTGCAGAATGGTGAAGCAGACTTCTCATTTACGGTATCACTAGCTGAATGTGATAATGCAGTAGCGGTAATTAACAATCTTAAAGGTCATCTTCCGTATCGTGAAGTGACTTCGGAAGATGGACTAGTGAAGATATCTATTGTAGGTGCAGGAATGATTAGTCATCCTGGAGTTGCAGCTCAGATGTTCGATGTGATATCTAAACAAGGTGTAAGCATCAAAATGGTTAGTACATCCGAGATCAAAACTTCATGTGTCATCAATGGTGATAAATTAAATGAAGTCATTAAAGCACTTCATACAGCTTATAATCTTGATGCAGAAGATCAAGTGTTTGTTGGTGGCCCGCAAGATCGCCGATAATCTAAATGAAGTTATCATTTGTGAAATAATATATTTAGAGCCTAACGATTAATCTATCGTTAGGTTCTTTTTTATTGTTTTTGAAAGATTCTTCTAAACTCTACACCTAAAAAGAGAGATTTGTGCATACCTTAGGTTAGGGGTGTGAAATGAAAGGAGGTTGTTAATCTTGGATAAATTCGTAGCCAGCATGGCAAGCTTACGTGTCATCTCCGGAAGCATTGAAATCGCAGCTGCACTATTCATGTTAAAGGTTGGACAAGTAGATAAGGCGCTTACTATTAATACTACATTAGCCTTAGTTGGACCGACCGTTTTGATCCTTACAACGAGCATTGGATTGATAGGGATGGCGGATAAGTTATCTTGGGCGAAAATGACTTGGATTCTGTTGGGAGTTGCTTGTCTCTTAATTGGTATTCTAAAAAAATGATAGACTCCGTGGTCATAAAAGTGGAGTACAAGCATACATATGAGGTAAGAAAACATCGAGCGGACTCTATTGACCGCATAATGCTTCCGAAGTATTTTTGTTACACAAAAATTGTAGGAGGGGTCTTCATGAAATTGAATTGGTTGGAGCTATTTCCAGAGCCGATCAAGTCGCTCCTTGAACAACTACCAACCTCCATTCTAGATCGATTGGAAGAAGTTCGCATACGAGAAGGACGACCTCTTGAGATTAATGCTGCTGGAGAACATCATTTTGTGACATTGGGTGGGAAATTGACATATCGTGTCGAGGAATCGTACAAGCCAATTAGAGAGGATAGTCATCGACTATTAGATAGGATAAGCAATCACTCCCTTTACACCATGGAAGAGGAGTTACGCAAAGGATTTATTACGATACCTGGTGGTCATCGCATCGGTTTAGCTGGCAGAACAGTTCTAAGTGGTGGGAAAGTGGAACATTTACGAGATATTAGTGGTTTTAATATTCGGATTGCTAAGGAAATACGTGGGGCAGCAGATGGCATTCTTCCACATATGCTAGATAAGAAAGAGAAGAGAATAAAGCATGCATTGATTCTTTCTCCACCCCAACATGGCAAAACGACTTTGATACGGGATATGGCGAGACAGATTAGTAATGGTCGATATGGGAATGCCAATGTGAAGTGGTCAGGAATGAAGGTTGGAATTATTGATGAACGCTCAGAGATTGCAGGGAGTATTCGTGGTGTGCCTAGTTTCGATGTAGGGGCAAGAACAGATGTTATGGATGGCTGTCCCAAGGCAGAAGGAATGATGATGATGATCCGATCTATGTCACCTGAAGTCTTACTCGTTGATGAGATAGGCCGCACTGAAGACGCTGTAGCCATCACAGAAGCGCTGCATGCGGGTATATCGGTCATAGCGACAGCGCATGGTTCTTCTATTGATGAACTTTCACAACGCCCAGCATTAGCCAGTCTAATAGAGAATCAGATGTTTGAAACCTATATCATACTTAATCGTATCGCCGGCAACATGAACTATCATATCTTTGATCGACAACAGCGCTCCATTCAATTATCTTTGCCGAATCAAAAGGGTGTAGATGTCTATGGTTAAGCTAATAGGAATGCTGATTATCGTGCTCTCTGGAACCTTAGCTGGTATAAGCAAAGCTAGACAGTTCGAGAACAGACCTAGACAAATTCGCGAACTCATTCTTGCAATGCAGCGACTAGAGACTGAAATATCATATGGATATACACCATTACCTGAAGCTCTTGATAAAATGGGAGCGCAAATGCGCGAACCATTGAAATCCTTTTTTCAAAATGCGGCCCAATATATGAATGCCCCCCATGGATTAACAGCTCAAGAGAGTATACAACAAGCATTAAATAACCATTGGAAGCATACTTCTATGAAATCATTAGAAATGGACGTGCTCCACCAACTTAGCTATACGTTAGGTACAAGCGATCGGCAGGATCAGATCAAACATCTTGCATTAGCTGCACAGCAATTGAAACATGAAGAAACGGCAGCGCGGGAGGAACTAGAGAAATACGGGAAATTAAGCAAAAACTTAGGTTTTCTAGTTGGAATACTGGTTGTTATTTTGATCTTTTAGCGAGGTGCAGGAAATGAATATAGATGTGAACGCCATCTTCCAGATTGCGGGAATCGGTATCATCATCGCCATGATTCACACAGTGCTCAAGCAGATGGGGAAAGAAGATATGGCTCATTGGGTGACGCTTATCGGTTTTGTTGTGGTCCTGTTCATGGTTGTTCGAATGCTTGATGACCTGCTGCAAGAGATCAAGTCTATTTTTCTATTCCAGTAGGAGAGTCATTATGGAAATTATACAAGTTGTTGGGCTCGGGTTGATATCTACGATTCTAATTCTAATTATTAAAGAACAGAAGCCCATTTTTGCTTTTCTGTTAACGGCATCTACTAGTATTCTGATATTCCTGTTCTTGATTGGAAAGATTGATACTGTGATTCGTGAATTAGAAAACATGGCAGAATCAGCTGGAGTTCAAATGATATATTTGAAGACTATTCTCAAAATCATTGGTATTGCTTATATTGCTGAATTTGGGTCCCAGATCGTAAGGGATGCAGGGCAGGAGAGCATCGCATCCAAGATCGAACTGGCAGGGAAGGTGCTTATTATGGTACTTGCTATACCGATCATTGGAATCATCATTGAAACAGTCATGAAGCTGCTGCCTACCTAAGAAAGTGGGATATAACCATGTTAGGAAGCTACCGTTCTCCAGACGTGAAAAATATAAATTTATTTGTAATGATCCTATTCTTTCTGCTGATAGGGGGAGGTGACGTTTACGCTGAATCTCCAGCGAATACTCTCATACAACAGCAGGCTGATAACTTGCCAAAAGATCAGGTGGAAAGTTATTGGGATCAATTGATGAAAGATTACGGTGGTTTTTTTCCTGATCAGAAAACCCCTTCCTTTATGGATATATTACTTCCTGGTGGTGAAGGTTTTGGCATCAAGAATATATTGAAAGGTTTAACTTCCTACTTCTGGCATGAAGTGCTATACAACGGAAAGCTTCTAGTATCCATTGTGATGCTAAGTATTATGAGCTTAATACTGGAGACCTTGCAGACTGCCTTTGAACGAAATAACGTTAGTAAGGTTGCCTACTCCCTATGTTATATGGTCGTTATGGTCATTGCAATTAATAGTTTCTCCGTAGCCATAGGTTACGCAAAAGGTGCGATCAATCAAATGATTGATTTCATGATGGCTATGCTACCACTGTTATTCTCCTTACTAGCATCTATGGGGAATATTGTGACCGTATCGGTTACGCATCCCTTAATTGTGTTTATGATTCATACCGTTGGAGCGGTGGTTCATACGACAATATTTCCACTTCTATTTTTCTCAGCATTACTACACATTGTGAGCTCCTTGTCTGATAAATATAAACTGACGCAGTTGGCTAATCTATTGCAAAAAATTAGTGTTGGGTTGTTGGGGATATTATTAACCATTTTTCTAGGTGTCATTTCAGTTCAAGGAATCACAAGTTCCGTGACAGATGGAGTGACCATTCGTACAGCAAAATATGTATCTGGTAGTTTCATCCCAGTCGTTGGCAAAATGTTCGCAGACGCAACAGATACGGTGATTTCTGCTTCGGTATTAGTTAAGAATTCAATCGGCTTGGTAGGCGTCATCATTATCCTGTTCTTGTGTGCCTTTCCAGCCATTAAAATTCTAACTCTAGCACTAATTTATCAACTGGCAGCAGCCGTTTTGCAACCTCTAGGGGATACTCCCATCGTGACTTGCTTACAGACGATAGGTAAAAGCATGATCTTTGTATTTGCAGCTATGGCGGTTGTTGGATTAATGTTCTTTCTGGCAATTACGATCTTGCTGATGGCTGGCAATATAACGGTCATGATGAGGTGATGAAGGGAGAGATGCTATGACTTGGTTAAACGAATGGATAAAAGAAGTCATTATGATTGTACTTCTGGCTACGTTTGTTGATCTTATTCTCCCCAGCCGATCCATGGAACGTTATGTCAAGCTTGTTCTCAGTCTGCTTATACTGCTCACTTTGTTGCAGCCAATTATTAGTCTATTTACGGATTCACCTGAAATGAAATTGAGTGCGGCTTTTCAGAATCAAGATACCAATGCAGCACAATTCACGAATGGGAAAGAGACGACATTACAACAAATTTTATCCCAAGGTGAGAAGATAGAACATCAACAACAAGGTCAGAGTCTGCTATGGGCTGGTGAAGAGGTTGCAAGACAAATGAAGCAACAAATCGAAGAGAAGATCTCTAAACAAGTGCAAGAAGTAAAGGTTGCACTCGAGTTACCTTCAACGAATGAGGTAAATGAACCAGAATCACCATACATCATATCTGTTGATGTCGTGCTACAACTCGAAGTGGAAGATGAACTGGGAAAGTTAGATGATCGTCAAGATCAGGAGTTGTCAACACCTATCGCTATCACTCCCATCGCGCCAGTAAAGGTGGAGGTCGATATGAAACCTATAGATAGTAAGAATAGTTATTCTGAGGACGATAGATCTGTGAATAATTCGTCAGTTGAGGGATTAACGCAACAGATCGAAGGGGCAGAAGATATTCAACAATTACTTAGTAATGAGTGGAATTTAAAAACAGAACAAATTCGTGTACTAGTCGTTGGAGATTCCAAAGTGTAAAGGGGGTGATGGGTATTGGGGAAATGGTATAAGAAAATAGAGCAATGGGTAGGTGGGAGCAATGGAGGATCCGGAAGAATATCGGCTTTTCGTTGGCTGATTATACTAGGGTTGGTAGGTGTAGCAATTGTGTTATTCAATTCCTTTGTCAATGTGAAAAAGGTGGAAAATGAGAATATAGGCAGAGAACCACCAAGCTCAATGTTAACTCAAGAAACATTCCAAAATGCAGAAGAGCAGTTGGATTCCTTTGGAAATATTGAAGGGATATTCGAAAGTAACATCAAAGATATTTTAGAAAAAATAGTCGGAGTGGGTACGGTAGATGTATTAGTTACAGTTGATTCTACAGAAGAAATTGTCATTCAGCGGAATGTGAAAGATACCCAACAAACATCGGAGGAAAATGACTCCAATGGCGGCAAACGAAGTACAACCCAATATACCCGTGATGGTGAAATAGTAACTTATGAATCTTCAGGAAGCGAAACTCCAATCATTACGAAAAAAGTTAAGCCACAAGTTAGGGGGGTGCTAATCGTTGCTAAGGGGGCAGAGAACCAAGTAGTTCGAAATCTAATTGTTGATGCTGTAGCCAAAGGATTAAATGTACCCAGTTACAGAATTTCAGTCGTACCACGTAAACAAGAATAAAGGTACACCACTTTTCAAGAAAACGAAGGAGGAAATTAGGAATGAATAATAAAAGACAAACAATATGGTTAGTATCCATGCTCAGTTTGATGGTGATATTATCAGCTTATTATCTTTTCACAGAAGATTCGGGTACTTCAACAGTTCCAATTGCTGATAGCCAACAGGTTGTAGAGCAGCAAACAATTGATAATGAGGAATTAGTCATTACTGAAGTGGTCACGGAAGGTGAAGCAAGTGATCCCACAAAAACTACAGACGTAGCTGATGTAGCAGTGCCTGAAGTAGAAACACCTGAAGTAACAGCTCCTGAAGTAACAGCTCCTGAAGTAACAGCTCCTGAAGTAGCAGAAGTTAAGCCTACAGAGCAAGTGTCAACAGATACAGCGCAAGTAACCGAGAGCAAAAGTGATGATGAAGTGCTAAAAGAAGTTGCTTCGCAAGCGGTATCGGGCAGAAGTGCTCTGGACTCATATCAATGGGAACGTAAAGAAAACAACATGAAAAAAGAGAGCGAACTATATGTAATGATAGATAATCAGCAAAGTACACCAGAAGAATTAGCAAAAGCAAATGATGAATTGAAAAGTTTAGAAGAAAAAGAGTCCATTATAACAGGAATCGAAGAGGAGCTTCATCAACAATACGATGAAGTTGTGGTTAAAGAGGAGAATAATGAGTATGAAGTGTTGGTGTTGACCGAAAAATTGGATGTGAAACAGGCTGTAAACATCGTGGAACTGGTAATGAAAGAATTAAATGTTTCTCAAAATAAGGTGAGTGTGAGAAATGTTGCTCCATAAACTATCCAATAATCCCTAAAATAGTTTAATATTATAAAGAGCCCAACTAGGTCTGGGCTCTTTCCATTTCTTTCGTTTGTGATATAATACATATCTGTATATGTGTGCATGTCATATGCTATGCGGTTTTGAAAGCTGAAGGAGTGAATTGAAAATGTTTAAGTTGAGTGAAATTAAGGAATTGATCAAATTATTAGATGAATCTTCTGTTCATGAGCTAGAGATTGAAGAAGAAGGTAGTCGTCTATCTATTCGTAAACCTGGGCAAAAGGAAGTCATTAACGTTCAACCTTCCATACCACAGATTCATCCAACGACCCCTCTACATGTGCAACAAACAACTTATGGATCTGATCAAGGTACGGCTACGGTTGTACAACAAGTCGAAGTAGATTCGAAATCATTATTACATAAAATAGTATCCCCAATGGTGGGAACATTCTACAGAGCTGCATCTCCTGAAGGAGCTCCTCTAGTGAGCAAAGGAGATAAGGTAGATTCTAAATCAACGGTATGTATTATAGAAGCTATGAAATTAATGAATGAATTGGAAGCAGAAGTAAGAGGCGAAATTGTTGAAGTATTGGTTGACAATGGCCAATTGGTAGAATTCGGACAGCCATTATTCTTGGTAAAACCTGAGTAAAATATTTAAAATAAAGTAAATGCTTTCGAAGTGAGTTTTCCTTCGGATAACTAAGTTTATGCTTCCGGAGAAAGTTTTCCTTCGGAAACCTTTTAAGGGGATGATACCTGCAATGAAATTTCATAAAATACTCATCGCGAACCGAGGAGAGATTGCGGTTCGTATTATCCGAGCGTGTCGGGAACTTGATATATCTACAGTGGCCGTATATTCAGAGGCAGATAAAGAATCACTTCATGTCCGTCTAGCAGATGAAGCTTATTGTATTGGACCGGTTTCGTCAAAAGATAGTTATCTTAATGTTGCCAATATTATGAGTGTTGCCACGCTAACAGAATGTGATGCGATACATCCTGGATATGGTTTTTTAGCTGAAAATGCAGATTTTGCAGAGATATGTGAATCATGCAATATTACTTTTATCGGACCATCCGCAGATGCAATAACTAGAATGGGTGATAAATCGGTTGCTAAGTTGACAATGAAGGAAGCAGGGGTACCCGTAATACCTGGTTCTGATGGAATTGTTGACAATTTGGATGAAGCAATAGTCATTGGTCGGGAAATTGGATATCCGTTGATCATCAAAGCAACTGCTGGTGGTGGAGGCAAGGGTATTCGTATTGCTGAGAATGAAGATGAATTAATTAAACAGATTACGGCGGCGCAACAAGAAGCTCAGAAATCTTTTGGTAATGCTGGTGTGTATTTAGAGAAATATTTAACTGGAATGAAACACGTGGAAATTCAGATTATTGCTGACAATTATGGTCATGTAGTGCATTTGGGTGAGCGTGATTGTTCGGTTCAACGTCGCCGACAAAAATTGCTAGAAGAAGCTCCATGTCCTGTGCTCTCACCTGATGTACGTGAACGGATGGGTGAAGCAGCTATACGGGCTGCAAAGTCAGTTCAATATTCAGGTGCAGGAACACTCGAATTTCTCCTAGGAACTGATGAACAGTTTTATTTCATGGAGATGAATACACGTATTCAGGTTGAACATCCTGTAACTGAAATGGTAACTGGCGTCGATCTTATTAAGGAAATGATCGCTATTGCTGAAGGTCAATCACTTTCCTTCACGCAAGAGGACATTTCTATCAATGGTTGGGCTATTGAATGTCGAATTAATGCAGAAGATCCTGAGAAGAATTTCATGCCGTGTCCAGGTGAAATAACGTTCTACTTGCCCCCAGGAGGTCCTGGTGTGCGTATAGATAGTGCGGCTTATCAAGGTTACAGTATTCCTCCATACTATGATTCAATGATTGCGAAGTTAATTGTATGGGCGCCAACGCGTCGAGAAGCAATTGCGAAGATGAAACGTGCTCTATCTGAATTTACAGTTGAGGGAATTCAAACGACGATTTCTTTTCATCAAAAACTTCTGAATCATCCGACATTTATTGAAGGGGATTTCGATATCAAATTCCTTGAAGAAAATGATATTTGATAAACCTTTATTTGTCTTAACGAACCCTAAATGATATAGTATTAATATCAATTTTTACGTGCCTGATTAACGATATGTAACTTTATTGTTGTCAGATAATTTACTTGGAGGGTGTGACGAATTAATTATGAGTACATTACCGACTGAGTTTGAACGTACGGATATCGGTGAAATCAAGATTGCTCCTGAAGTGATTGAAGTGATCGCAGGATTGGCTACAGTTGAAATTAGTGGTGTAGCAGGTATGAGTGGTGGATTTGCTGGCGGGATTGCGGAACTTCTTGGCCGAAAGAATCAATCCAAAGGTGTGAAAGTAGAAGTAGGGCAGAAGGAAGCTGCCATAGATGTATCTGTCATTATTGAATATGGTTATCGTCTACCAGAAGTAGCTGCTCAAATTCAAAGTAATGTAAAACGTTCGATTGAGAACATGACAGGTCTGAGTGTGGTCGAAGTTAATGTTCATATTCATGATGTTATCTTCAAACAAACAGAGAAGAATGAAGAGGTTGATTTTAGCCAACGTGTTAAATAACTGATGATTGGCATCTAAACCCCCGACGGTTCATGTCGAGGGTTTACTATAATTTTTGGGAGGTAGGATTGTTTCGTGGCTAAAATACTTGATAGAATTTTGCTGTTTTTCTATAGCTTGGTTATCGCTATTCTTTCTATAGCTGCAATCCTTCATCTTAGTGGTGTGTTAGAAGTATCAACGAATTGGATTAAAGAATTAGACTATGGTGTGTTTATTACAGCGATCGTTGTATTAGTTATATTATTTCTTCTTAGTCTTCGCTTTTTCTATGTTTCTATCCGTAAAGATCGAGTTAAAATTCCATCAATTGATCAAAGGACAGAGTTTGGTGATATTCAAATTTCTGTGGAAACGATCGAGAATCTATGTCTTAAAGCGGCGTCAAAAGTTCGTGGTGTTAAAGATTTGAAGTCCCGTATCAGAGTAGTCCAAGCAGGAATTGATATCGAAATTCGCGCTATTGTAGATGGGGAATATTCTATTCCAGATTTATCGTCCGATATTCAGAAGCAGATTCATGATTATTTGCAAGAAACTACGGGTATTCCTGTGGCCAATGTATCTGTATTTATAGCTAATGTCGCACAATCACCAAGCTTTAAGAGTCGAGTGGAATAGAGGTGGATTTCCCGATGCACTGGAAAGAAATGTGGGAGAATCACAGTGGGAAAATTATAGGAAGTCTTAGTGGTATTATATTAGGAATTGTTTATTTGATTTCAGGTTTTTGGGATATGTTGTTCTTTGCATTAGTAGTGTTCATAGGATACACTTTCGGTAAAAGAAAAGACTTGCAACAAGGATCTTTGTTTCATTGGAGAGAAATTGTGCAATGGTTATCGAAACAGTGGCGCCCTTTTAAATGAGCCCTAAGATATGCTTTCTCCGGAAGAAGAGCTGCAGCTATGCCAGGCCAATTTTTGGAGAAAGTGTTCTTGGGTTTTTTTTGTGAATATTAAGAAAGCATAAGTTCTACATTATACTTTGTTAATAGTTCATCAAAAAGCACAACCGAGGCCTGAAATACAATTAGGTTATATTGTTTATGAGATCAAGAGAGGGACGGGATAATTATGAAGAGACGTATAGCAAGAGAGATCGTGGTACAAAGTTTGTATCAAATGGAAATGAATTTGGTAGAAAGTGATGAGGCTGTAACTACTTTATTAGAAGAAGCCTCTGAAGAGAACGAGACTGAAAGAGTAATTAAAGATGCAGTCAAGCTGAAGGAATACGTATTAAAATTAGTTAATGGAACATGGAGTAACAAAGTGGCGATTGATGAATTACTTGGTCATTATTTAGTTGGATGGCAGATTAGTCGTTTATCCCGTGTAGATCGTCAAATATTACGTTTAGCTACTTATGAAATGATCTATCAAGAGGATGTTCCAGCTAAAGTTGTCGTGAATGAAGCTATTGACCTTGCTAAACATTTCGGAACTGATGATTCTGGGAAATTCGTAAATGGTGTTCTTGGGAATATGATTGGTGATATTGAGGAACTTAAAGAAAAACGTCAATAGAATTATATTTATATACTTAATTTGAGGAGAGATGATGATGACAGCAATGATTATTAGCGGTAAACAAATATCAGATGAAATCCGTAGTTTCATGATAGAGGAAGTGAAGGATCTTGTAAGAAAAGGGGTTACCCCAGGACTTGCTGTCATACTAGTGGGGGAGGATCCTGCTTCTCAAGTGTATGTTCGCAATAAAGAGAAAGCTTGCCATGATTTAGGTTTCTACTCCGAAGTACATCGTCTGCCTGGAGATACATCCCAAGAGAATTTGTTGGCATTAGTCAATAAACTTAATCATCAAGAGAGTATCAATGGGATTTTAGTTCAATTGCCTCTTCCTAGTCACATTGAGGAGAAGGCTGTTATTAATGCAATCGCTGTGGAAAAAGATGTAGATGGATTCCATCCTGTTAATGTCGGAAACTTGGTCATTGGGGATGATAGTCTTCTCCCTTGTACTCCAGCAGGTGTTATAGAACTTATAAAGCGTGCTGGAATTGAAATATCCGGTAAGCATGCAGTAGTTATTGGTCGGAGCAATATTGTTGGAAAGCCTGTATCATTATTGCTTCAACGTGAGAATGCAACCGTAACGATGTGTCATTCTCGCACTGCTAATATGGCTGAAATTGCACGACAAGCTGATATTCTAGTTGTAGCTATTGGACGAGCTAACTTTATAGATGCAAGTTACGTGAAGCCTGGAGCAGTAGTCATTGATGTTGGAATGAACCGTTTAGATAATGGTAAATTGGCTGGAGATGTTGATTTTGAGAGTGTTAAAGAAGTATCTGGACCGATCACACCTGTACCAGGTGGTGTTGGACCGATGACGATTACTATGCTAATGAAGAATACGTTGATCGCTGCTAAACGGCATCACCGATTGTCATAAAGGGGTCTGTCATGGACCAACAGAATGTATTATCCATTAAAGATTTAAACCGATACATCCGGATGAAGATGGACTCGGATTCAGTGTTGTCTGACGTATGGATTCGAGGCGAAATCTCTAATTTCACTCATCATTCTAGCGGACATATGTACTTTACGTTGAAAGACGAGAGTAGTCGGATTCGTGCTATCATGTTCGGATCTTATAATCAAAAATTACCCTTTTTACCTAAAGAAGGGTCACGAGTAATTGCGAGAGGTAATGTAACGGTATATGAACGAGACGGTCAATATCAATTCTATGCCACGCATATGCAGCCAGATGGGATTGGTAGCTTATATCTTGCCTATGAACAATTAAAGAAAAAGTTGGAATCAGAAGGGTTATTCACCCAAGAACATAAGCAGGTTATACCTACATATCCGCAAACGATTGGTGTAATCACTTCGCCAACGGGAGCTGCGGTAAGGGATATCATGATTACTTTGCAGAGAAGGTATCCGCTAGCGAATATTATATTGCACCCTGTAATGGTACAAGGTAAAGACGCTGCACCTTCAGTGGTTAAGGCGATAGAGCTATTGAACCGTTTAGCAGAGGTTGAAGTGATTATCGTAGGCCGTGGTGGTGGATCTTTAGAGGAATTATGGGCATTTAATGAGGAAGTTGTTGCCAGAGCTATTTATAAATCAAAAATCCCTATTATTTCAGCCGTTGGTCATGAAACTGATTTTACAATTGCTGATTTTGTTGCTGATCTACGAGCAGCTACACCTACAGCAGCTGCGGAGTTAGCAGTCCCCAACATGTCAGATATGAAAGCCACTCTTCAGGTGATAGAACGTCAGTTGCGTCAATCATTGAAACAACGGGTATCCAATTATCGTGAGCGTCTAGGAGCATTGCAACGGTCACCAGTGATGGTACACCCTCGAAGATCGTTACTACAACACTCGGAACGGCTGGACAAGTTGCATCAACAACTAACGAGATCTATGTCATCTGGAGTAAAGCTAAGTAAAGAGAAGAAATCACGTATACATCAAAGTCTTTTACGTTTCAATCCGAAAGATCAGTTGGCTGCAGCAAAAAAGCAAAGAGAGAAGAATGAACATCAGCTCCATTTGGCGATGGCGTCCATTCATAAGACGAATAAACATCAGCTGGGAACAGCGATCAAGCAACTTGATGCGCTTAGTCCTTTGAAAGTAATGTCTAGGGGTTACAGTCTTATCTATGATGAGAAGGAAGAACATTTAATTAAATCAATTCGTGACGTACAGCTAGGCGACTTGGTAAAAATAAGGTTAAATAACGGCCAATTCGATGCTCAGGTATGGGCAGTGAAGGAGGATGATCTGGAACATGGCGAAGGCAACTGAACTGAAGTTTGAACAAGCAATGAGCCAATTAGAAGCGATTGTTGACGAACTCGAGCACGGTGATGTCCCTTTGGAAAAGGCGATTGAGTTATTTCAAAAAGGAATGGCACTTTCACAATTATGTAGTCAGAAGCTCGAAGTTGTAGAACAAAAAATCGAAATGATTGTACAGGAAGATGGCCAAATTCGCAAAAAACCTTTTGGTACTTCATTAGAGTTGGAAAGTGGGAACTCTAATGACTAGCACTCCGCTATTACAACATTTTATTGAGGATGTTTCGGATCGAATGACATCCTCCTTACAAAATATAATCCCATCCGTTTGGGATGTGCCTGTTAACTTAAAAGAGTCCATGACGTATTCACTTCTAGCTGGGGGGAAACGCTTACGTCCCTTACTAGTGATTGCGGCATGTGAAGCACTTAAAGGTAATCGTGATGCAGCTATTGAAGTAGCATGTTCTGTGGAAATGGTACATACCTATTCGCTCATTCATGATGATCTTCCTGCCATGGATAATGATGATTATCGACGGGGTAAACTGACTAATCATAAAGTATATGGTGAGGCAATGGCGATTCTTGCCGGTGATGGGCTGTTAACGCATGCTTTCTACCATTTATCGCAAATTCCACGTAAACACGGTATTCCAGCAGATCAAGTGCTTACGATTATTGAGGAATTATCAGAAATGTCTGGGCCAAGAGGAATGGTGGGTGGTCAAGTTGCGGACATGGAGGGTGAGCAAGGATTAACTGATTTATCCCAACTAGAGTATATACACCTTCATAAAACGAGTGATTTAATCATATTTTCTCTTATGGCTGGTGGGCGTATTGCTGGTGCTGAAGAGACCAAAATTGAAGCACTTCGAACATTTGGAGAACATTTAGGGCTGGCCTTTCAGATTCAAGATGATATTTTAGACCTAATCGGTGATGAGGCTAAATTGGGCAAAAAAACACAAAGTGATATTAAACAAGATAAAGTGACGTATCCTTTTTTCATTGGACTTGAAAATTCACAAATGGAAGTTAAAAGACATACTGAAGAAGCTAAAAAAATTATACTTAATGCACAATTTCCTTATCCAGAGCTTTTGCTGGAAATAGCTGATTATTTGGTCAGTAGAGATCATTAATCTTAGCTATTTTAATTAAATAGTGTATCTGTGATATAATGAGCGGAAAGATTTTAGAATTGAAATATAAACAAATCCTATTGAAGAAAAGTGGGGAGATTCAAGTGCAGCTTCCACAAATAGAACAACCAGAACAATTAAAGTCTCTATCGGTTGATGAACTAGCCTCTCTTGCGAGTGAAATACGACAGTTTCTTATTGAGAAATTGTCTGTTACGGGTGGGCATCTGGCATCTAATTTAGGGGTAGTGGAGTTAACAATTGCCCTTCATTACTCCTATAACAGTCCTACGGATAAATTCATATTTGATGTTGGACATCAAGCGTATGTTCATAAAATACTAACGGGTCGTATGGAACGGTTCGATACGTTAAGAAAATATAATGGATTATGTGGCTTCGTAAAGAGATCAGAAAGTGAACATGATGTCTGGGAAGCGGGACATAGTAGTACGTCTCTTTCAGCTGCCATGGGTATGGCTCTTGCAAGAGATTTGAAGGGTGAAGATAATAAAGTAGTAGCGATCATTGGTGATGGTGCGTTAACGGGTGGTATGGCGTTTGAAGCATTAAATCATATTGGTCATGAGCAGAAAAAACTAATGGTAATCCTAAATGATAATGAGATGTCTATTGCTCCAAATGTAGGTGCGATGCACAATTATCTAAGTAAAATCCGTTCGGATCGCCATTACTTAAGAGCGAAAGATGAAGTTGAAGGATTGCTCAAGAAAATTCCAGCGATTGGTGGTAAATTAGCCAAAACTGTAGAAAAATTAAAAGACAGCCTTAAATATATGGTTGTCCCAGGCATTCTTTTTGAAGAATTAGGATTTACGTACTTAGGTCCGGTTGACGGACATGATCTTCCGAAATTAATCGAAGCTTTCCAACAAGCGGATAATGTAGAGGGCCCTGTGTTTGTTCATGTACTGACAACGAAGGGGAAAGGCTACACACCCGCGGAAGCGGACTCTTATAAATGGCATGGGATTTCACCGTATAAGATTGAATCTGGTCAAGTGCTGAAATCTGTAGGGAATCCAATGTATACGGATGTGTTCTCACAGACTTTAATTGAACTTGGAGAACGTGATTCAAGATTAGTGGCTGTAACACCAGCGATGCCAGGTGGATCAGGACTTGTCCCGTTCAGCAAGCGATTCCCTGATCGAATGATTGATGTAGGCATTGCCGAACAACATGCTGCAACGATGTGTGCTGCGTTAGCTATGGAAGGATTGAAACCTGTATTCGCAGTGTATTCTACCTTTATGCAGCGGGCATATGACCAGATCGTTCATGATATTTGCAGACAAAATGCTAACGTAACGTTCGCTATCGATAGAGCAGGTTTTGTTGGAGCTGATGGAGAAACACATCAAGGTGTATATGATGTTGCTTTCATGCGCCACATTCCTAATATTGTTCTTATGATGCCTAAAGATGAGAACGAACTGCGTCATATGATGCTTACAGCATTAGAATATAATGACGGGCCAATAGCTTATCGCTACCCACGGATTAACGGACAAGGTGTTGCCATTGATGAGACATTAGTTCCAATTCCAATTGGAACATGGGAAACGGTTCGTGAAGGTGAAGGATATGCGGTTCTAGCAGTTGGACCAATGGTTCAAGTAGCATTAGAAGCTGCGGAACTACTTAAACGAGAAGGTGTACAATTGCAGGTTGTGAATGCGCGCTTCTTAAAACCAGTAGATGAAGATATGTTGCGATCATTAGCACAATCAAACACTAATATGATTGTACTGGAAGAGTCATCGGAAGCTGGAAGTTTAGGTAGTGCAATCCTAGAATTCTATTCAAGTCATTATCTATTCAATACAACGGTTTCTGTTATGGGTATTCCTGATCGATTCATCGAACATGGAAGTATCAAAGAACAACGTGAAGAAACGAATTTAACGGCTATAGCAGTATGTGAGGAGATTCGTAAAATGATGACTCTTCATCCTTATGAAGTTGAAAAAAGCAGCTTTTCATCCTAAGGCGTAAAGACGGAAATTAGGTGATTGTATGGAAAAGGAACGTATTGATATTCTACTTGTAGAGCAAGGTTTATATGATAGTCGTGAAAAAGCTAAAGCAGCTATTATGGCAGGGTTAGTTTTTGCCGCTGAAGAACGGATTGAAAAGCCGGGAATGAAGGTTCCTAGAGAAGCTGTCATTCGGGTGAAGGGAGCTGTACATCCTTATGTCAGTCGAGGTGGGTTGAAGTTAAAGAAAGCCATCGATCTATTCGAAATTGATTTAGAGAATGTAGTGATGTTGGATATTGGCTCATCAACAGGGGGGTTTACAGATTGCGCACTTAAGCATGCAGCTAATTACGTATATGCGATTGATGTTGGAACTAACCAATTAGATTGGTCTCTTCGTAATGACGAACGTGTATGTGTCATGGAAAAAACAAACTTTCGTTATATGACCCCAGACGATTTGAAAGGATCTGTACCAAATTTTGCTAGCATTGATGTCTCATTCATATCACTTCGGATTATTCTGCCACCTTTGATGGCGTTATTGCAGCAGTCTTCAAGTGTGGTAGCTTTGATTAAGCCACAATTCGAAGCAGGAAGAGATAAGGTAGGTAAATCTGGCGTGATTCGTGATTCTGCAGTTCATCAAGACGTGTTATCGACCGTGCTCACGTATGCTGAAGAATTGGGTTATCGTTTACAGGGGTTGACCTTCTCACCAATTACAGGCGGAGAGGGTAATATTGAATTTCTAGCGCATTGGAGGCTGGAAACTTCTAGTGAGGAAGAACTACCTATGGATAACGAGCAGATCAAAGATTTAATAGATCAAGTTATCAAGGAAGCAAAACATACGTTTACGGGGAACTCATCTAAATAGATGGGTTTCTTTGCTGAAAAAAGGATTTAATCTAGAGTTCGCGAATACTTCTACGAGGTGATACATGTGGAAGGGAAATCTGATTTTTTCGTTATGGCGATTATCGGTCTACTTATGGTGATTGGCATATTCAATTTAATTAAATATTGGATTCAGAATCCTTCGTTGAAGCATGAGCTGAATATCCCTTTTAATGAGTACATATTAGAACATCCTGCCGTGGATTTATTACAACGTAAAGGATATGAAGTGGTTGGTGGGAAAGTGAAAATTCCACTTTATTTCGAAGCGGATCAAGAGGAATTCTATAGCAGATTATTTATCGATTATGTAGCGCTGAATGAAGATGGGGATATTTATTTAGTTAAGATAGCACGTCAGCGAATGCCCTTAGAGTGGACAGGCAGCTCGTTAAGAGACCGTTTATTACCTTTGTTCTTATTATATCCGGATTGTGCTGGTGTGCTATATGTAGATGTCTACGAAGAAGTGATTAAACAGATCCATTTCGAATGGGATGAAGAAGAGTATATAGGTGAGAATGTATAAATATGATCAAACATCAGGAGGCTTTTTTATGAAAGGACAGCGGCATATAAAGATTCGTGAAATTATTACCCAACGAGATATTGAAACACAGGATGAATTAGTTGAAGCATTAAGAAGTTCAGGATTTCAGGTTACACAAGCGACGGTATCTAGAGATATTAAAGAATTAGCACTAATTAAAGTGCCTACGGATGAAGGGGAATATAAGTACTCCGTGCCTTCAGCACAACGTTACAATCCTGTTAATAAATTGAAGCGAGCACTGGTAGATAACTTCGTTCACATTGATCATACAGGCAATCTAGTTGTCGTGAAATGTCTTCCTGGATCAGCCAATGCAGTTGCCGTATTGCTGGACAATATGGAATGGAACCAGATTCTTGGAACTATATGTGGGGACGATACGATTCTGTTGATTTGCCGAACTGGTGAAGATAGTGAGTTTGTGATTTCTCAAATTATGAGCTTTATTTCTTAATCTTGAAATGTAGCAAAGACCAAAGGGGGGATTGATATATGTTAGTAACTTTGTCCATTCGAAATTTAGCAGTTATTGAATCGGTTGACGTACATTTTTATTCGGGATTTCATGTCCTTACAGGAGAGACTGGTGCTGGTAAATCAATCATCATCGATGCTCTTGGTCTATTAGCAGGAGGAAGAGGATCTGCTGATCTTATTCGTTATGGATGTGATAAGGCTGAGATTGAAGCATTATTTGAGCTGCAGGAAGGCCACCCCGTGTGGGATGCACTAATTAAGATTGGTATTGAATGTAATCATGAGGAGTATTTAGTTATCCGACGTGAAATTACATCTCAAGGTAAGAGTGCTTCTAGAATTAACGGACAGCTTGTGAATCTTACGATGCTGCGTGAAGTTGGAGAGCAATTAGTTAATATTCACGGACAACATGAGCATCAGAGCTTGCTTCGACCGGAAAGACATTTATATCTTCTAGATACATATGGTGAGCATATTATCGGACCACTAAAGGCGAGTTATCAGGAGAAATATTCTGTTTTTGTCAAAGTTGAAAAGGAATTGCGAGAGCTGCAAAGTACTAGTCAAAAGTCATTTCAGATGCTAGATTTATATCGATTCCAACTGGAGGAAATCGCTGTAGCGCAATTAAAACCTGGTGAAGATGAATGGTTAGCGGAGGAAAGGGTCAAGCTATCTCATAGTGAGAAAATGATGGATTCCGTATCAGGGGCATACAATATTCTGAATGGACAACATGGCGTGAGTTATGTAAGCTCTGCTGTCTCATTGCTTAAAGACATAGTTAATTATGATGAGAATGGGTTAAAACCTATACTTGAGCAACTACAATCTGCTTATTTCCAGCTTGAAGATGCCGCTTTTCAAATAAGGGATTATCGAGAGAATATTGAATTTAATCCTGAGAGATTGGAAGAAGTTGAACATCGCTTAGACTTAATCATCACGTTACGTAGGAAGTATGGCGACAGTGTTGAACAGATTATTGAGTATTACGATAAGATCAAAAAGGAAAGTGATTTACTAGAAAATAAAGATGAACATGTGGAGAAACTAATTCAACGACGTGATGAACTTCTTGTTGGTTTACTTCAGGTTGCATATGAGTTGAGTGAGGCTAGAAAAATGTGTTCGGCTGATTTAGCATCCCAGGTAGAAAGTGAACTGAAAGACCTTCAAATGGAACGGACGACACTTAAGGTGAAACATGATTTGCTTGAGGATCCACGTGGTTATGAAGTGGAAGGTTATAAGGTACGATTAACGAAGCAAGGGATGGATAATGTTGAATTTATGATATCCCCTAACCCTGGAGAACCATTAAGACCCCTTGGTAAAATTGCGTCAGGTGGGGAACTTTCAAGAATAATGTTGGCTATGAAGACGATATTCGCTCGACATGATCGAATCCCAGTACTTATCTTTGATGAAGTTGATACTGGAGTGAGCGGTAGAGCCGCCCAATCCATTGCAGAGAAGCTCTTTAAGTTATCTGATAGTTGTCAAGTATTCTCCATTACGCATTTACCTCAGGTGGCATGTATGGCGGATCACCAATATTTAATCGAAAAGAACATTATAGATGGACGAACCATGACAAGTGTGGACAATTTATCTGATGAAGGACGGATTGAAGAACTTGCCCGAATGCTCGGTGGTGTTGAGATTACGACCAAAACACGTCATCATGCTCAAGAAATGCTAAAGTTAGCTGAAGCTAGAAAAGCTGTCAGATGAAGGATTGGAGTAATGATTGACAGTAATAAAAGCCTGTGAGCAGGGTTATCTTAAGGGTACGCAATTGGCGACCACCTTTCGTCAAGCGAAAGAAGCATAAGGGAGTGTGACAGCCATTGAGCTCCAACCTTAGGAAGAAATTATTTGTCTTATTATCTGCCGGTCTTTTGTGTTTCCTTGGTACAAGTAAACCTGTACAAAGTTTCGCTGCTATACCTAATGATGTTAGGCTCTTTACAGGTAATTCAAGTATGCTTCAATTAGCAGTTCCAGTTAATGCTCAGGCATCCGTGGATAGACCCGATGTATTACAAATGAACGGATCGTCGCTTCCAACGCTCCAAGTATCGCCTAAACAACCTTTGAACCTTAGTTCTCACCGTATTGGTAACGCTCGACTTACTCTGAAATTATTCGGTACCATCCCAATCAAGACGGTACGAATTCAAGTTATTCCGGGTTTAAAGGTATTCCCTGGGGGACAAACAATTGGAGTAAAAGTGAAATCTGCAGGGATTCTCGTCGTAGGCCATCATTTAGTGACCGTAAGCCAAGATAATCGAATCTCGCCAGGTGAGAATGCTGGAATTCAATTAGGTGACCTTATGACGCATATGGATGGAGTTCCGCTAACGGATATTAGTAAAGTGGGAACAATAGTTGAAGAAGCTGGGATCGGTAAGCGAAAGCTAGAAATTTCCTTCAAAAGAGGAGAGAAGCAATTATCAACAAAATTAACACCTGCTTATGATGAAGAGGATAAAGCTTGGAGGCTTGGTCTTTATATACGTGATTCTGCTGCGGGTGTAGGTACTTTAACATTCTATGCACCTGATCAGGGTGTATATGGAGCACTTGGACATGTGATTACAGATATGAATACACAAACTCCAATCGAAGTTGGAAGTGGTCAAATTGTTGAATCAAACGTTACATCCATCTCCAAAAGTCAAGATGGTGAACCAGGGGAGAAAAGAGCACATTTCCTAAAGGAAACTAATATTCTTGGTAACATTATTAGTAATACACATTTTGGGATCTTCGGTAAAATGACAAAAAACCCTGAACATGGTTTGTATAAAGAACCTATATCTATCGCTTTCGCGGAAGAAGTTAAGGAAGGTCCTGCTGAGATATTAACTGTAGTGGATGGTCAGCAAGTAGAAAAGTTCAAAGTTGAAATTGTTCATGTAGCAAGACAGGATGCTCCCTCAACCAAGGGACTTGTATTAAAAATTACAGATCCAAAATTAATAAATAAGACTGGTGGCATAGTTCAAGGCATGAGTGGAAGTCCAATTGTACAAAATGGTAAATTAATTGGTGCTGTAACGCATGTTTTTGTAAATGATCCTAAGTCAGGTTATGGATGTTTCATTGAATGGATGCTCCAAGATTCAGGAGTAATACCCAAACAATCAAACCAACAAATAAATCTTAAGGCGAGTTAGCCTTAAGATTTATTTGTTTATTTGTCATAAATAGACGAAGTTAGTCATATAGTGTAAATAAATATTTAATTATAAATGAAGATAATAAAAAAATAAACAAAAATAATATTCGACAGAAGGTATTTGAATCTGGATGTCGAAACTATGTCTTGAGAGGAAAAAAATCACAGTTGGATTATTATCAAGAAAAACCAAGGAGGAACCAAAATTGCAAAAAATCGAGGTCTTATTAGCGGATGATAACCGGGAATTTACAAATTTGCTTGCCGAATACATATCGGAGCAAGAGGATATGGTTGTTACCGGAATCGCCTATAATGGCGAGGAAGTTCTCAATATGATCAATGAATCTAGAAAAGTCCCTGATGTACTCATCTTAGATATCATTATGCCTCATCTAGACGGTCTTGGAGTACTTGAACGCTTGCGAGAAATGAATATCTCCCCGCAACCTAAAATCGTAATGCTAACAGCATTCGGTCAAGAGAACATCACCCAAAGAGCAGTGCAACTTGGTGCCTCCTACTACATTTTGAAACCATTTGATATGGAAGTGCTTGCGAATCGTGTTCGTCAATTAGTGGGTCAACCAAACGTGAGTTCACCTAGCATGACCATGTCAAACAATAGATCTAACGTTCTTCCACTTGGTAAAGGTAAAAATTTAGATGCAAATATTACGTCCATCATTCATGAGATTGGTGTCCCAGCACATATTAAAGGATATCAATATCTGCGCGAAGCCATTACCATGGTGTATAACAACATTGAGATTCTAGGAGCCATCACGAAGACCCTTTACCCCGCAATCGCTGAGAAATTCAAAACAACACCATCTCGCGTAGAACGTGCCATTCGTCATGCCATTGAAGTGGCCTGGACACGCGGCAACATCGACTCCATCAGTCATCTGTTCGGCTACACGATCAATATAAGCAAGTCTAAGCCGACTAACTCGGAATTTATAGCGATGGTAGCTGACAAGCTTAGAATTGAGCATAAGGTGTCTTAAGAGGCTGTGATCCTTAATCTATAATCAATTTACTTTCACTAAAGAATATATAACCCGTAAGATGGACTCTCTAATCGAGTGTGGATCTTACGGGTTATTTAATGTTGTATGGTAGTTATTAGAATTTATTAGATTAAAGCAATAGCCAATAAGGTAAATAAGCTCAATGTGATAATTTGATTAGCGTAAAAGGGATTATAAAAAGCAGAAGTATGCACTTGTCCGTGTGAACTTCTTTTTAAATATACATTATTGTAATCCACCTTAGTGATGACACCTTCATACGTTTTCCCGTCAACCGTTAGTATACGGACATTATGATTCATACATCTCAAGCAATTATAATAGGCTTCCACTGGTTTCGTCGCCTCCTTTCACTCATGAGGCATTGTATGAGAGGGGGGATAAGCTGGTGTCGGCTAAATTACCTGAATAATATAAAAGCATAAGATGACAAATCATAAATAGTTACAATCTTTTTTCTGGTAGTTTTGTTAAGAAGAGTATAGGATATACATACATATACCAATACCTTGGAAGGTGGACTATCCTTGAAATCTAGGAAGTGGGCTATTATTGCCACAACAGCATGTCTATTACTCGGAACTTCTGTCATTGCATTAGCATCAAATCCAATCAAATTAATGATAAATGGTCATGAACACAAGACCGATACACCTCCTCAAATCATAAATGGACAAGTCATGTTGCCATTGAATATAGTTACAGAATTATTTAATAAAAAAATATCTTACGACGCGAACATTAATGTAGTGAATATCCAAGATAAAAAAGATATTGTGATTTCAGAATTAGGTAACATTAAGATAACCGGTATGGAAGATGATTATGGAGTATATGAACATTTGCGTATCTATCAAGATCAAACTAACCGATCACTCGCTGGCTATAATGTAATGAACCCAACGTATGCTCCAGAGATTAGTTCCGTCGATTTAAATGGTGATGAAAAGCGTGAAATTGCCATTATTCTAACAACAGGCTATGGAACAGGTGTGTACCTAAGTGAAATTCGAATATTAAGCGATGATTTAGGGAGAAATATGCCTGTAGAGGATGCATTATTTACATTTAAGAAACAATGGACAGGGAAAGTCAGTAATAAAGGAATTGAAATGCGGATCAATGACAAGCAAATACTTCTTCCAAATGAGTTGTTGAACGAGGAGAGGGAGAACTGGTTCGAGGAGCCTATGATCGGTAATATTGTTCATTATTATATTGAGAATAAGACATTAAAGGCTTCGGCTGCAGTACAAATATCACCTGGGGAGTTTATTGGTGAGCTTGAAACTCATTACGAGTATATAAATGGTATTTTTGTAGCGGGAGAGGCTACTTTTTCAAAATTTGATGAATAGCCTGATCCCTGTAAAGTACTTAAATTAACCAAAGAAAAAACTGATATATATCATAACTAGTAATCCAATAATAAAGGAGTATGTTGAGACTCTTTCGTAACCATCTCCGTGACTTTCCGGAATGAGTTCTTTATAAACGATAAACATCATGGCACCAGCTGCGAAAGCTAAACCGTAACCTATTAGTGCTTCAATATAGCTTGCGGTGAAATATCCGACAATTGCCGAAATGACTTCCATTAACCCTGTGAGAGCGACAAGAAGGAAGGTATTAAGCTTCGTTACTTTAGAATTGAGAAGGAACACCCCTAAGATGAGTCCTTCAGGCATATTCTGAGCACCAATGGAGATCGCAACCATGGGGCCCAGGCTCTCATTCTGACTTGCGAAGCTGAAGCCCGTACTTAATCCTTCAGGGATATTATGGATGAATAGTGCGATAATGACTAACAGTGATTTGGAATCGAACTTACTAATACCAGCATCCGTCTCAACATCAATATGTGGGATATTCTTTTCAATTAGATCGAGAACAATAATTCCTAATAATAAACCAACCGTCAACGCGATAATTCCTGATTCATTTAAAGCCTGAGGCATCAATCCAAAAGTGGAGGCAGATACCATGATTCCCGCAGTAAATGCGATGAGGATATCTTTCCATTTCTCAGAAAGGTTTTTGACAAAGAATAAGGGAACGGCTCCTAATACGGTAGCCATAGCAGAGATGAAACTCCCAATGATAGCTTCTTGCATAGCTAAACTCCTTCTATTGATGGATTATCAAGCCAAGCCTAACTGAGCTTTACAATCCAGCATTCTAAAGATCATGAATAGTTTATAGTGGTGGATTGGAATGGCATTTACGACATACGGGATAATAGGTTTCGTTTCCACCAATCTGGATTTGTTGTCCAGTATAAATGGGTTTTCCGTTTTCTACTCGTAATGTCATAGTCGCTTTGCGTTCGCAGAACCAGCAGATGGTTTTTAACTCTTCAATTTTGTCTGCGTAGATCAACATATATTTACTCCCCTCAAAGAGGTTGTTCTGGAAATCGTTCTTAAGACCGAAGGCCATAACGGGAACCTGAAGTTCATCCACAATCTGGACTAGTTGAAGAATGCCTTCCTTGTTCATAAATTGACATTCATCGATAAGAACACAAGAAGGTTTCGGCTGATGCTCTTGTACGATCTGAAAAAGATTAGTATCCTCATAGATAGGGATCGCCTGTTTACGTAGTCCAATACGTGATGATACGTAACCAACTTCGTCTCTGTCGTCAATACCCGATGTAAAGATCAATACATGTTTATTTTGTTCTTCATAATTATGTGCTACTTTTAAGATTTCAATCGATTTACCACTATTCATTGCTCCATATTTAAAAAATAACTGTGCCAATCTAACAACTTCCTTTCAATATGTCTGTGTCATTAACCTATTTTAGCAAAACTCAAATCACATAAATAGTATTACTCATACGGAGGGATTATCTTGAATGAAACGCTAGAACAATATAAAGAACAGATAGCCAATTTAGAAAATGATGGTGCGCTTAACTCGGAAATGCAAATTCTTTTGAATCATCTTATAGAAGATTTAGAGAAATGTGTACAACAGAACCTTTCTTTACGAAAGGCAGTTTTGAAATCAAACTCGAAAGAATCAAGAATGTCTAGTAAACTTCGCGATGCCTTGTATGAATAGAAGAACATCTTATTAATTCACGAAAAATGTGCTCATCCATCACACCAATTCATATTCCTCGCTATATGTTGTAGTAAGGAGAAGTTCTGGTGAAGGGTGGGTTGAGTGTGGGTCTATCTTCAAAAAAAACGCAACGCAAAAAAAGAGTTCAAATAGCTAACAATGGGCAAAGTGTCAATGGAGCCACACCGAAATTAACACCACAACAGATATCTGTTGTTGCCGGGATATTGGCAGGGTACTTTTCAATAGATTCAGTGATATATACTCGTGATAATGTATTACAGGTTCTATTGACGACCAATAAATTAACTGAACTTCCCATACTCGGACCACCGGAACAAACAGAAATTCAAGATACAATTAATATCATTGCGAGTAATATGAGATAACTACTGAAATTAAGAATAAAATTAGTGCAAAGAGACTATGTTAGCATTTTCGAACATAGTTTTTTAAAATATAAGAAAGTATAAGTTTCACTTCATACTTTATACCCTTATATTTCGGCAGAGACGGATACCGTCCTTTAAAAGGACAGCGTAGCCGTTTCAGCTTGTTAATTATTAGTGCATCAATCCAATTTATGGTTGAGTAGGTGCTTGAGGTTGCTTAGGTTTCCGCTTTTCTTTAAATCGAGGTCCTACATAATTCCGTTTGCGATCTCTTGTTAGAATCCAGCCACCTAGAAAGGTCATGCCAGCAGCGAATAATAGCAGTCCACCTCCGAAATGAAGCCATTGGAAGGACGGATCAGAGACTGCGTTATCACCATGAGCCGAAATATATTCGAATAACGAGTCTTTCATTAATAGAAATCCCTTCATTGCCATTAAGCCTGGAATAACTAATATTAGAATCGCGATGAAACGAGAAATAAGTAATTTCATAGCTAAACCTTTCTTTTTATCGGATTGTATATCTTCAAGTATAATACCGTGTTCAAGTAAGCTTGTCTATTTGTGATAAGCTCTACTTTGTAATACGACTGAAAAAGAGTAGAATAAAAAAAGGTAAGTAAAGATATCCCAAGTGCAATATGCTTTAATATTGCATCAGATAAAAACCAAATAGGTGGAGGATTTATATGACTATTACATGTGATATCGCAATACTTGGTGGAGGAACAGGTGGTTATGTGGCCGCAATCCGCGCTGCTCAATTAGGTAAAGATGTCGTGATTATAGAAGAAGACAAATTAGGTGGGACATGCCTACATCGTGGTTGTATCCCAAGTAAGTCTTTACTACGTAGTGCAGAAGTATATGCAGAGATTAAAGAAAGTGAAAGTTACGGTATTGAGACGAGCGGTGCGACAGTAGTATTTCCTAAAGTGCAGCAACGTAAGACTGATATAGTCGAACAACTTCATCAAGGCGTCCAATATTTAATGCGTAAAAATAAAATAAAGGTATTGCATGGTAAAGGCCGTGTGACAGGACCCTCTATATTCTCTCCTCAGATTGGTGCGGTAGCTGTGGAATTAGCAGATGGAGAAATGGAGACGGTGGTATCAGCTCATTTGATTATTGCTACAGGATCACGTCCACGAATCTTATCAGGTCTTGAACCAGATGGTGTACATATTCTTAGTAGCGATGAAGCACTCTTAATGGAGAAATTGCCACAATCTATGATCATCGTGGGTGGGGGTGCGATTGGTGTGGAATGGGCTTCTATGCTGAATGACTTCGGTGTTGAGGTTACGATTGTTGAAGCAGCGAATCAACTGCTTCCACAAGAAGATGAAGATATTTCCAAAGAATTAAAGAAAATCTTTGAACGTCGTGGCATTACAGTGCTAACGGGTAGTAAGGTGCTCGCCGACACGTATCAAGTTAAGGATGACCGAATTACCTTGAATATTCAACAAGGGGAGTCAACGAAGACTCTTAACTCTGAGAAGCTACTTGTGTCCATCGGAAGACAAGCCAATATAGAGAACATTGGGATTGAAAATTCAGATATTCGTACCGAAAAAGGATTCATAGCTGTTAATACATTCATGCAGACAAATGAAGCGCATATTTATGCGATTGGAGATGTCATCGGTGGTGTGCAATTAGCACATGCCGCAAGTCATGAAGGTGTGGCTGCTGTAAATCACATCGCTGGCGAAACCGTTCATCCATATGAATCACAACTCATTCCAAGATGTGTGTACACGCGACCGGAAGTAGCTAGCGTGGGTTACACCGAGAAAGAATGTAAAGAGCGAGGATTGGATGTTAAGGTTGGGAAATTTCCTTTTCAAGCGATCGGGAAATCATTAGTACAAGGAAGTAAAGATGGATTCGTAAAGGTAGTTGCTGATCGTAATACGAATGACATTCTTGGGGTCCAAATGATCGGTGTTCATGTGACGGATCTAATTAGTGAAGCGGCATTAGCTCAAGTATTAAATGCTACACCTTGGGAAGTTAGTCAGACGATTCATCCACATCCAACATTGTCTGAAGTTCTAGGGGAAGCCATGCTTGCTGTAGATGGTTTAGCTATTGGTATGTAAGCTGTTATTGAGTGGATGGATAGCTCTATGTACGAGGGATTATGGGAAATGTGACATTACTATCTTTTCTTTTTGAGGGAAAAAGGATTATAATAGGTTTAGTCTAGTCTTAGTACCTGGTTTTAAGATCAGATCAAGGAAACTAATATGACGTTATGAACAAGGAGGTACCTCAATGAGTGACAATGAAAATTTGATCGTTAATAATCAGCATGAACAACTTGGGCTAAGCGATGGTCAAGTGATCGACATGTACAGATATATGCTGTTAGCTCGCAAATTTGATGAGAGAAACTTATTGCTTCAACGTGCAGGGAAAATTAACTTTCACGTTTCTGGTGTGGGTCAAGAGACAGCGCAGGTTGCGGCTGCGTTTGCTTTAGACCGTGAGCAAGATTATTTCCTTCCGTATTACCGGGACTATGGATTCGTATTAGCAGTAGGTATGACACCTAGAGAATTGATGCTTTCTGCTTTTGCTAAGGCAGAAGATCCGAATAGTGGTGGACGTCAAATGCCAGGGCACTTTGGTAGTAAACGATTGCGGATTGCAACAGGTTCTAGCCCAGTTACAACGCAAGTTCCTCACGCTGTTGGTTTAGCACTAGCTGCTAAAATGAAAAAGAAAGATTTCGTTACTTTCGTTACTTTTGGAGAAGGATCAAGTAATCAAGGGGATTTCCATGAAGGATGTAACTTTGCGGGTGTGAATAAATTACCAGTTATCCTTATGTGTGAGAATAATCAGTATGCGATCTCAGTACCATTGCATAAACAAGTAAGTGGCAAAATTAGCGATCGTGCTCTTGGGTATGGTTTTCCTGGGATCCGTGTGGATGGTAATGATGCATTGGAAGTGTATCGTGTCGTCAAGGAAGCAAGAGAACGGGCAATTCAAGGCGAAGGTCCAACGTTAATAGAAGCAGTAATGTATCGATTATCACCTCATGCGACTTCAGATAATGATATGGCTTATCGTACACAAGAAGAAGTGGATGAGAACTGGAAGAATGACGGTGTAGCCCGGATGAAATCCTACCTTATAGGTTTAGGGTTATGGGATGAAGATAAAGATAAAGATTTGATAGAACAGATTAATTTAGAGCTTAAAGAAGCTATTGAATATGCTGATCGTGCGCCGTTCCCGAAACCTGAGGATACGCTTCTGCATGTCTATGCAAGTGGTGAGGAGGAAAAGTAATGGCAATAATGGAGTATATTGACGCGATTCGTCTTGCAATGAAGGAAGAAATGGAACGGGATGAGAACGTATTTGTCCTAGGTGAAGATGTTGGAGTAAAAGGTGGTGTATTCACAACAACCAAAGGCTTACAGGATCAGTTCGGCGAACTTCGAGTTATGGATACCCCTTTGGCTGAATCTGCTATAGCTGGTGTAGCCATTGGTGCTGCGATGTATGGTATGAAGCCTATTGCTGAGATGCAATATTCTGACTTTATGCTACCTGCAACAAATCAGATTATTAGCGAAGCGGCCAAAATACGCTACCGTTCAAATAATGATTGGAATTGTCCTATTGTAGTGCGTGCACCTATTGGTGGAGGGATTCTTGGTGGTTTGTATCACTCACAATGTCCAGAGTCGATCTTCTTTGGTACACCGGGATTGAAGATTGTTGCTCCTTATTCGGCATACGATGCCAAAGGATTACTGAAAGCAGCGATACGTGACCCTGATCCAGTCCTCTTTTTCGAGAATAAGAAATGTTATAAGCTCATTAAAGAAGATGTACCATTGGATGATTACATTGTACCACTAGGGGTAGCTAATCTCCTACGTGAAGGCGACGATATCACGGTTATTGGTTATAGCATGCCACTACATTTCTGCATGCAGGCTGCTGAAGAATTAGAGAAAGAAGCGGGGATTACAGCGCATGTTCTCGATCTACGTACGTTGCAACCCCTTGATCGTGATGCGATCATAGCTGCGGTTCGTAAGACAGGTAAGGTCCTAATTGTGCATGAAGATAATAAAACAGGTGGGATTGGTGCTGAAGTAGCAGCTATTATCTCTGAAGAATGTCTGTATGAACTAGATGCTCCAATTATGAGATTATGTGGTCCAGATGTTCCAGCTATGCCAATCAGTCCACCGATGGAGAAATTCTTCTTGCTAAGTAAGGACAAAGTGAAAGAAGCTATGACCCAATTAGCGAATTATTAGGAAGCTAAGGAGTGAGAATATGACACATAATAAACAATTAACCGATGTGCTTATGCCACAACTCGCCGAATCGCTCGTTTCTGCAACGATTGGCAAATGGCTTAAACAACCTGGAGATCGAATAGAACAATATGAGCCTATTTGTGAAGTGATTACAGATAAAGTGAACGCTGAAATTCCGGCAACTGTTGATGGAATCATGGGTGAGCATGTTGCAGAGGAAGGACAAACGATCGCGGTTGGTCAGATTATTTGCAAAATTGTAGTGGAGTCTAGTAATGAATCTACTGTAGTGAATGCTCCAATCCATACGGAATCTCTAGCAACTACCGCTTCCACATCAGAGGGTCAATCAATGCGTAGCCGTTATTCACCAGCGGTTCAAAGCTTAGCTGCGGAGCATCAATTGAATCTCAATGATATCAAAGGAACAGGGATGGGTGGACGTATCACTCGCAAAGATGTACTAGCACATGTTGATAATCTCTCATCTGGTAATGGGGATACGAAATCTTCATCTCAAGCGTTAGAGCATGTAAGTGCAACTTCTCCATTCAAAGGTATGACTCATACGAATCCTGCAGTGACACCTGCACAATATGTAGAGAATGCATCGTCTACAGAACGTAATTCAGGGATGCATTTAACCGAAACTCCACAAATTCCTAATAACAACATTCAAGCTCAACAGGGCAGATCAGAAACATTAATTGATATTACACCTGTGCGGAATACGATTGCTACCCGTATGAGACAAAGTGTATCGGAAATTCCTCATGCATGGACAATGATCGAAGTGGATGTAACGAATTTGGTTTTGTTACGCAATAAGCTGAAGGATGAATTCAAACGGAATGAAGGATACAACTTAACTTATCTAGCATTCCTACTTAAAGCTGTCGTGAACGCAATCAAAGATTATCCAATTATGAACTCTGTCTGGGCTGTTGACAAAATTATTGTAAAGCGTGACATCAATATCGCTCTAGCTGTTGGAACAGAGGATACTGTGATGACTCCTGTTATTCAAAGAGCAGATCAGAAGAATATTGCAGGTCTGGCAAGGGAAATTGAAGAACTTGCCACGAAGACTCGACAAGGTAAGCTGAAACTTGATGATATGCAAGGTGGAACGTTTACTGTCAATAATACAGGATCTTTTGGGTCCGTCCTGTCGTATCCGATTATTAACTATCCTCAAGCAGCTATCCTAACTTTTGAATCGATCGTGAAGAAGCCGGTTGTGATTAACGATATGATTGCTGTACGATCGATGGCTAACTTATGTTTGTCTCTAGATCATCGTATTCTAGATGGTGTTATCTGTGGGCGATTCCTCCAAAGAGTGAAGGAGAATCTTGAAGGATATACATTGGACACTAAATTATATTAGTTGAATCAATTTCATAATCGCTTATGTAGCTAAAATAAGGACTATATATTGATCAGAGCGACTGATTCTGTCAATATATAGTTACATTTAAATGGGTTTGCGTAATTATGAAATTGATTCTTCTATAATTAATAGTTGAGTAATGGGTTGGCTTCTTCATTTTACAAAGAGGGAAGGAATGACATTGCTTAGAACGTTGGACATTTCATATGCACCTTTGATGGATTATGGTGAAGCGTGGGATTTGCAAAAGAAAATCGTTACTAAAATTGATCTCGGAGAGCAACAGGATAACCTGTTGCTCTTACAGCATCCACCAACATATACGATGGGTGTACAGAACCATCCTGAACATCTCTTACTAAGTAAAGAACAGTTGAAGGAACGTGGTATTTCGCTGTTTGAAATCGACCGAGGTGGGGATATTACTTATCATGGTCCTGGTCAACTTGTTGGGTACCCATTGATCTTCATTGATGGGCAGATGAATTTAGATTTACATGGTTATTTACGTGATCTTGAACAAGTGATCATCAACTATTTAGCTAATCATGGGATTGAGGGTACTCGAAAGCCTGAATATACAGGTGTATGGGTGGGAGATCGTAAAATTTGTGCGATTGGCGTTAAATTTAATCGTTGTCGTCATCGTAGAGGTTTTGTGACGAGTCATGGTTTCGCTTTTAACGTATTGTCTGGCATTCAGAATGAAGGGTTTCAAGGGATTATTCCATGTGGGATTCAAGATTTTGGTGTCACTTCACTTGAGGATTGTACAAGTAAGAAATTCAATATGAGGGATGTGGCAGAGGAGATCATTCCGTTGTTCACAACATTATTTAATTATGATGTACCTATATTGGATGGAATGAGAGAAGCCCGCTAATATTAGCGGGCTATGAAAGGTTCTACGACCATAAGAAGGGTAGAGCCCAGCATGGCAATAAGCATGAGATAAATGAAGATACGAAATACTTTTTTTCGTTGCATAGGGAACTCCTTTTATATTAGTGTAGTTGATTGTACAAGTTAATAGCTATTCTCTATTGTAACTTATCCGCGAGAGAGAGGGAAGTCTAATGATATCACAAGAACGTATTGTAAAGGAATTTATGGAATTGGTACAAATTGATAGTGAGACGATGCATGAAGAGGAAATTTCGGTCGTACTTAAGCAAAAATTCACTGATCTTGGGTTGAAGGTTATAGAGGATGATAGTAAGGAACGAACGGGTCATGGCGCGGGAAATCTTATTATTACTTGGGAGGCAGAAGGGCTTAATGATGCTCCACATATATTCTTCACATGTCATATGGATACCGTAACACCTGGCGTAGGTATTAAACCATCGCTTGGTGCAGATGGGTGGATTACAAGTGACGGGACGACCATTCTCGGTTCAGATGATAAAGCTGGGATTGCCGCACTTCTTGAAGCTATCCGTGTTATTCAGGAGCAGAAAATCCCTCATGGACAAGTTCAATTTATTATTACGGCAGGTGAGGAATCTGGTCTTCGTGGTGCGAGAGCATTTGATCCTAAACATATGGATGCAGAGTTCGGATATGCATTAGACTCGAATGGAGAGATTGGTGCAATTGCAGTCGCTGCACCTACGCAGGCGAAGATTACAATGATAATAGACGGTAAATCGGCACATGCGGGTGTGAATCCAGAAGATGGAATCAGTGCCATTCAAGTAGCATCTAAGGCTATTTCACGTATGAAGCTTGGCCGAATTGACCATGAAACAACTGCAAATATTGGTAAGTTCTTTGGTGGTGGTCCAACGAATATTGTCTGTGACCATGTACAATTGGATGCTGAGGCTAGAAGTATTGTTCAAGAAAAAGTGGAAAAGCAAATTGCAAATATGAAAGAAGCGTTGGAGTTAACTTGTCAAGAATTCCATGCGGAATGTAAATTCCAAAGTGAAATCGTGTATCCAGCTTTTAATTTCACAGACCAAGATGCAGTTGTACAGCTTGCTCAACGTGCAATTGGGAATATGGGTTTAACTAGTCGTGTGTTCCATTCCGGTGGAGGTAGCGATGCTAATATTTTTAATGGATTTGGAATTCCTACAGTAAACCTTGCGCTTGGATATGAGAATATTCATACAACGAATGAAAGAATTAAAGCAGCGGATATGTCCAAAGCATCGGAAATGGTCGTTGCAATTATTCAGGAAACAGGGAAAGAAATCTCAAGTAAAATGAAATAATGTAATGAAGAATAGTAATTGAACATCAAAAAGCAATCTAAAACTAACTTTCCTAGTTTTTGGATTGCTTTTTGTTATTTATTTTAATGAAAAAATGAACAAACTATGTAGATATTTCTAAGCATTCATTTTTTGCAGCATTTCCTTAATGGTGGTGTTTGGTCCCCATTGATGCTGCCATTGTTTAAGCAGATATTTTGCCTGCCAGGCTTGTCCTACGATATGGATGGAATCGCTTTTAGAATAGCTTTTCATAGATATTCCTACTTTCAAATGGAGTTTGTTATAATAACACCATATGATCTAGCTTGTCTTAATATGCTTATCTATAAATTAAGGGGGGATTTTTGTGAAAGAGAACAAATCTATTCATTCATCTTCTGCATTGGATGAAGTAACTATATCGACACAACCAATATTTCAAGGAAAAATAATTACTTTACAGGTTGATACGGTTCGCCTACCTGACGGAAATACAGCCACGCGTGAAGTTGTAAGGCATCCTGGAGCGGTTGCGGTTCTTGCGCTTCATGATGGGAAAATGATCGTTGTTGATCAATTTCGGCAACCTATGGGACGCTGTGAAATTGAGATTCCCGCAGGGAAACTTGAACCAGGTGAAGATCCGAGAGAAGCTGCAATCCGCGAACTAGAAGAAGAAACGGGATATCGGTGCAAGGATATCAGGCTTCTACAATCATTCTATACATCCCCTGGATTCGCCGATGAAATTATACATATGTATGTGACGGAAGATTTGATTATTGGTGAAATGTCTCCAGATGAAGATGAGTTTCTAGAGATGTCAGAAATTACACTTGAAGAAGCCTACCGGTATATAAAAGAAGGAAGAATCAGTGATGCTAAGACGATAATGGCTATTTACGCGTGGCATCTTTATACTTTGACAGGAAAGTTTGAGGATTGAATATGAAACCAGTAGATCCGCATCAAGAAATACTCCATGATTATTATGCTGATTTGCATATTCATATTGGTAGAGCAACTGATGGTCAAGCTGTAAAGATAACGGGAAGTCGCAATCTTACATTCGCTAATATTGCTAAAGAAGCATCAGAGCGAAAAGGGATTGAATTGATTGGTATTATCGATTGTCATTCGCCTTCAGTACAGAATGACATACTGTCTTGTTTGTATTCTGGGGAAATGAACGAGATTGATGGCGGTGGGATTGAATACCGCGGAACGACCATTCTCCTCGGTTGCGAGATTGAATTTTTTGAGCCAGACAAAGGCGCTGCTCATTTACTAGCATATTTTCCGAACCTAACCGTGATACAGCAATTTAGTGTTTGGTTGAGTCAGCATATGACCAATATTAATCTAAGTACGCAGCGGATCTATGTGCCTGTCCGTTTATTGCAAGAAGAAATTGTACAACGTGGAGGTCTACTAATTCCAGCTCATGTATTCACGCCCCATAAGGGGATCTATGGGCATGTGACGAACCGTATGGAGGATGTCCTTGATGTAAACTTAATTAGCGGAATTGAGTTGGGATTAAGTGCGGATTCCATCATGGCGGATACGTTAAGTGAGTTGGAGGATCTAACATTCTTAAGTAATTCTGATGCACATTCTCTTGGGAAAATAGGACGAGAATACAATATCATGAGATTGGCTAACCCTTCCTTTACTGAATTCCGTAAAGCTTTGTACAGAGAAGATGGCCGTCGTGTGATAGCCAATTATGGCTTGAATCCTCGTCTAGGGAAGTATCACCGCACATACTGTAGCCAGTGTAATGTGGTTATTAACGAACACGAGGATACCACATCAGATCTGAAATGTCCTTTATGTGGAAGTACCAAGATCGTACAGGGTGTTCTGGATCGAATAAATAACATTTCTGACCGAACGGAACCTTTCATACCGGAACATCGGCCACCGTATCATTATCAGGTTCCGCTAGAATTCATTCCTGGTCTTGGCAAAGCTAAATTAAATTCTCTGCTCCAAGCATTTGGAACGGAAATGAATATTCTGCATCAAGTAGAAGAAGAGGCAATTGCCTCTATTGTAGGCCCGGTCATGGCGCAACAGATTGTTAAAGCTCGAAACGGAAGTCTTCAACTGTCATCAGGCGGTGGAGGTGTTTATGGTAAAGTAATCAGCCCTTAATATGGACAAGTCATAGTTTGCAAGAGTCTCTCATAACTTAGAAGTATGTGAGATGAAGGGAGACTCTTGTATGATGCAGTCTATTCGAAATTCCTTTAGAGAGCAAATAATGCTGTATATTTTTGTAGCTGTATTATTTCTCGTCGGTGTCGTATTTGGTGCATTAATGGTGAATGCACTTTCTTTAGAGCAGCAGCAAGATTTAGCAACCTATCTAGGTGATTATTTTGTAACACTAAGCCAAGGGAATGTGGGTTCTAATGAAGCTACTTTTTGGAGCATTGCGATATTGCATTTGAAATGGATAGGTTTGATTTGGATTTGTGGTTTATCCGTTATTGGCTTACCAGGTATATTAATACTGGATTTTCTCAAAGGAGTATTGATTGGTTTCACGGTGGGATATTTAGTTGGTCAATTTTCGTGGGAAGGCTTACTTTTTGCGTTAGTTTCTGTTGCGCCTCACAATTTACTAGTCATACCAGTCCTTGTACTGTGTAGTGTCGCTGCGATTTCATTCTCTTTATATATAATAAAGAATAGAATGTTAATGAATCGTCAAGGGAATTTCACACGCCCATTCATAAATTATGTCATGGTCACCATGGTGATGGGATTGCTCATGCTTGGTATTGCATCATTTGAAACTTGGGTCACTCCGGTGATGATGAGTTGGGTGACACCGTTGTTAGTAAATCCAGAAACAATCAGTTTTGTATATTAGAAATGCGTTTGACTTTATTTATATTCTCACCCTATAATGAAGGAAGTGATTAAATAAGGCAGTATTTCCTAGGGGGGAGAGCATGCAGGCTCGGATCGATAAAATCAAACAACAATTACAATCCCAGGGCTATAAGCTGACACCCCAGCGGGAAGCCACCGTCAGAATATTGTTAGAGAATGAAGAAGACCATCTCAGTGCGGAAGATGTATTTATGCTTGTGAAGGAAATAGCTCCTGAGATTGGCTTGGCCACAGTATATCGTACACTTGAACTATTGAGTGAATTGCATGTCGTGGAGAAGATAAATTTCGGTGACGGTGTTGCTCGATATGACTTGCGTACGGATACAGCGAAACATCATCATCATCATCTCATTTGTATTCAATGTGGTCGAATGGACGAGATTCGCGAAGATTGGTTGGGCGCATTGGAAGAACGTCTAGATCGGGAGTTTAATTTTACTGTGACGGATCATCGACTTGATTTCCATGGTATTTGTAGTCGCTGTAATGAGAAGAACTCAGAAAATAATAAAAACTCTTAAATACGCAGTTGTAAACATATGAATAGATATAAGGATAGAACCAAGCTCCCCTAGCAGAAAATTTGTTAAGAGGGAGCTTTTTGCTGTATACTAATTGCTCTACATAGGATTATTGCATAGTGACTATAGAATTCATCTCAACATCATAAATGTGGACAATTCATCATATGTTCATGGTAATGAGGAGGGGTTCTATGGTTATATCTTTACGTAAATGGTTAAATAGTATTCGATTTGTGGTTATCTTTTTAGCTTTAGCTTATTTATTATTCTGCATATTAAATGTATTAGGGGATTGGATAAATCCAGTAGATCCGTATTCAACTCCAAAAGGATATGCAATAAAAGCATTTCAGCTGAAAGCAGGAGACACAGATGGAGAATTGAGTATGGGTGAGAGACTCCGAGTCTTTTATTGGTATGGAGAATAAACGATATAATGCAGGAAAATGAAGAACTTTGTCGAAAATACAAATATAATAATTATGAAGCTTAACTATCGTCTGAGCTTTGTGCAATGTCTACCAAAAGGAGCATAACGGCCTATGAAACAACATTTGGCATCCTTTATACGATATATGGATGAAGAAAAGGGGCTCTCTCTGAATACACTGCAAAGCTATGAGCGAGACTTAACTCAATTTCTGGAGTTTGTTGAGAGTAGAGGAATTCACTTTCTTCGAGAAATCAATAGAAGTCACATTCTTTTATTCTTAGGAAAAATGAAGCAAGAAGGTCGTGCTGATGCTACTGTGACCCGCAAGACGGTTTCTATTCGCTCTTTTTTTCAATACTTATTAAAAGAGTCAACGATTGATCAAGACCCTTCAATTCATATGGAAACACCCAAGATTGTGAAGAAGGTACCCCGTGTATTAACTGTAGAAGAAGTGGATCAATTGTTATCCGCTCCAGCGTCTTCAGGGCCTCAAGGGATTCGTGATAAAGCCATGCTTGAACTTCTCTATGCGACGGGTATGAAGGTCTCAGAAATCGTATCATTAGATATCCAGAACATTCACACGGATCTTCGATATTTGCATTGTATTGGTGCATCGGGTAAAGAGAGAATTCTGCCTATGAACAGAGTATCTGCTAATTATGTGGATGTTTATATAAAGGATCACCGAGACAAGCTATTGAAGGGGAATAAAGAAGAACAGGCACTTTTTCTCAACAATTTAGGAAGTCGTCTTACTCGTCAAGGGTTCTGGAAAATGCTTAAGAAATACGCGAAAGAAACAGAGATTCACAAGGAGATAACCCCGCATACGTTAAGGCATTCTTTTGCGACACACTTATTAGATAACGGAGCGGATCTTAGATCTGTTCAAGAAATGCTTGGACATGCTGATATCTCTACAACACAAGTATATAGTTCAATGCTTAGGAAGAATATGAAGGAACAATACGATGATCACCATCCTAGATCGTCTAAGTAGGTTGAGTAATAGATAATAATGAAGGAGTGATTTGCATGACTAATTCAAAAAATAATGGTTTTAAAAGAGTTTGTTTCATCGTTCTAGATAGTGTGGGAATTGGTGAAGCACCAGATGCTAGTGAATTTGGAGATAGTGGAGCTCATACTCTTGGACATATTTTGGAAAAAGTCAAGGATATTAAGCTACCTAACCTACAGCAAATGGGACTAGGTAATATCGCATCGATACCACCTCTTAGCCCGGTTGCTAAACCAACAGCATATTATGGAAAGATGCGGGAAGTATCTGTCGGAAAGGATACGATGACAGGACATTGGGAACTTATGGGGCTGAAGATTGATATTCCATTTAATACGTACCCTGATGGTTTCCCAGAAGAACTAATCAAGAAATTCGAGGAAGAAACAGGACGTAAAGTAATTGGTAACAAACCAGCTTCAGGTACGGATATTCTAGTGGAGTATGGTGAGGAGCAGATGAAGACCGGTGCTTGGATCGTCTATACATCGGCAGATAGTGTATTCCAGATCGCTGCACATGAAGATGTTATTCCACTAGATGAGTTATATAAAGGTTGTGAAATTGCCCGCAGACTAACAATGGTACCTGAGTTCTCTGTAGGTAGAGTGATTGCACGTCCTTATGTTGGTGAACCTGGCAACTTTACACGAACATCGAATCGTCATGATTATGCGGTGAAGCCTCCAGAAGATACGATCATGAATGCTGTGCAGGCTATAGGTAAAGATGTTATTTCGGTAGGGAAGATACATGATATTTTCACAGGTGAAGGTATTACAGAATCTTATCCAACCAAGAGTAATGAACATGGTATTCAAGTGACGATTGACCAATTATCTAAAGATTTCAATGGGTTTCTGTTTACCAACCTTGTTGATTTTGATTCATTATACGGTCATCGCCGCGATCCTGAAGGATATGGTAGGGCATTGGAAGTATTCGATCAAGCCCTTCCAGATCTTATCTCGAAGTTAGGTGAAGATGATCTACTCATTATATCAGCGGATCATGGAAATGACCCAATTCATAGTGGAACAGACCATACCCGGGAATTTGTGCCTTTACTTGTGTTTAGTCCTCGTTTTAGTGAGCCAACCAGTCTAGGTATTCGTGGGACCTTCTCGGACGTAGGAGCAACAATTGCGGATAATTTCGGTGCACAAGCACCCAAATATGGGACAAGCTTTCTACAAGAGTTATTAGGAGAACAAAAGGGGGATAATAAGATGGCGTATTCCAAACGTGAAATGATCCAAGAAGCTGCAGCATATATTTCCAGTAAGAGTAGTGTACAACCTGAAGTAGGCCTTATTCTAGGTTCGGGATTAGGTGTATTAGCGGATCTAATCGAAGATGGTGTCTCGATTCCATATGAAGAGATCCCACATTTCCCTGTTTCGACAGTGGAAGGTCATGAAGGTGAACTATTGTTGGGAACGATCAAGGGCCGTCCAGTTGTAATGATGAAAGGTCGCTTTCATATGTATGAAGGATATGGACCGGAAGTTACTGCATTTCCTGTGCGCGTGATGAAAGAGTTAGGCGTATCGAGCTTACTAGTAACGAATGCGGCTGGTGGAGTGAATACAGAATTTGAACCAAGTGATCTTATGCTCATTACGGATCATTTGAATCTGACGGGTACGAATCCTTTAATTGGACCGAACGATGCAGCTCTAGGAGTACGTTTCCCGGATATGTCTGAAGCTTACAGCTTACGTCTACGTAAAATAGCAAAAAATACAGCTAAAGCAAGAGGTTTTAAATTGAAGAAAGGTGTATATGCCGGACTTCTAGGTCCTACCTATGAAACACCAGCTGAAATTGTAATGTTACGTGTATTAGGTGCTGATGCCGTTGGGATGTCCACAGTATCTGAGGTTATCGTAGCTCGACATGCAGGAATTGAAGTGTTAGGTATTACATGCATTACGAATATGGCTTCAGGAATTCTTGATCAGCCTTTGTCACATGATGAAGTTATGGAAACGGCTGAACTTGTTCGCGAAAAGTTCTTAGGTTTGGTTGTAGATCTTATTCCACAAATGTAATTTGAATTTGGAAGGCAATCGTCTAAAGTAGGATTGGCTTATGGAAGGGGCTGCAAAATGAGAGCAGTAGATATTATTCAACACAAAAGAGACGGTCATGAGTTGAGCAGTGAAGAAATTGCATTTCTGGTAAAGGGTTATGTGAATGGGGATATTCCCGATTATCAAATGTCAGCTTGGGCGATGGCTGTGTATTTCAAAGGAATGACCGCGCGTGAAACAGGTGATTTAACGTTAGAAATGGCTCAATCAGGTGACCAAGTAGATTTAAGCCCTATTGCTGGAATCAAGGTCGACAAACACTCTACGGGGGGCGTAGGGGACAAGACGACCATTGTGTTAGCACCTTTGGTAGCGGCTGCGGGCGTACCTGTTGCGAAAATGTCAGGCAGAGGACTTGGCCATACGGGTGGAACTTTAGATAAGCTTGAATCGATATCTGGATTCTCTGTTGAACTGGAGGCTGAGCAGTTCTTCAAACAAGTCAATGAAGTTGGTACTGCTGTTATTGGACAGAGTGGAAATATTACTCCTGCAGATAAGAAGTTATATGGACTTCGTGACGTCACAGCAACCGTTGATTCTATTCCTCTCATTGCAAGTTCTGTAATGAGTAAAAAAATTGCTGCTGGAGCCGATGCAATTGTTCTGGATGTGAAAACAGGTAGTGGTGCTTTCATGAAAACACTGGATGATTCGATTGCATTAGCACAGGCGATGGTAGATATCGGCAGTCATGTTGGGAGACAGACGATTGCGGTCATCAGTGATATGGACCAACCTCTTGGACTCGGTATTGGGAATGCACTTGAGGTAAAGGAAGCTATTGAAGTACTGAATGGGAAAGGTCCAGAAGATCTTCAAGAAGTCTGTCTTATCCTCGGTTCTCAAATGTTAGTGCTGGGAGGGAAAGCGAAGGATGAACAGGAAGCTCGTAAGATTCTTAAAGGGCATTTAGAAGATGGTTCAGCCATGGAGAAATTGCGACAGTTGGTTCGATCGCAGAATGGCGACGTAAGTCAGATTGATCATCCAGATACCCTTCCAACGGCAAAACGAACCATTGAAGTGAAAGCTGTTAAAGCAGGTTATGTAGCTGCCATTCAAGCAGAGTCCATAGGGATTGCAGCCATGCTACTTGGAGCGGGGCGTGAAACGAAGGATTCAATTATAGATTTAGCTGTTGGAATCCGATTATCTAAGAAGATTGGTGATCCGGTACAGCCAGGTGATACGCTAGCCGTGCTTCACGTGAATTTAGAGGATGAAATCAAGTTAGAAGAGATTAAGGAAAAAGTGTTGGAATCCTATCAGATTTCCAAGAATGAGGTTCAGATTCCACCTCTGATCTACGCCCTTGTAACCCGTGAGGGCGTACAACGTTTCTAAAGTGAATTAGGTAGAGTGAAAAAGCCAAAGGAATCTTCCTTTGGCTTTTTCACATTGATATGAACGTGAATTAAATGGCAGTGTAAAGTTTTTTTGTAATCAGAAAAGTTTTCGTATCAAAATTAGTCCCCATTGGAATATATTTCACTTAACCTGACGACACTGAAAGAAAGGTGCATTGTAACAATGGCCTATTACATTTCAATAACCAATCACAAGTCTGGAGGGGACTAATTTTGAAAAAATGGCTACGAATAGGACTTACGGTGTTATGTCTTATTGCTCTATGTAATCCAACGAACATTTACGCAGCCTCTGAGGAGAAAAAGACTGCTAGTCAAGACCTGGCAGCTAATGCGATTTCAGCTGTATTGATGGATGCAGATACAGGTACCATTATTTACGAGAAGAATAGTCATGCTAAGCTACCACCAGCGAGTATAACGAAGGTCATGACATTACTGTTAACGATGGAAGCTATTGACGCGGGACAACTGAAGCTTACGGACAAAGTTCGGACGAGTGAATATGCTGCTTCCATGGGTGGATCACAGATTTTCCTTGAACCAGGTGAGGAAATGACGGTGGATGAGATGTTGAAAGGGATATCCATGGCATCGGGTAATGATGCATCAGTTGCTATAGCTGAGAAGATTGCGGGTACCGAGGAAGCCTTTGTAGATATGATGAATGAACGTGTGACTAAACTTGGACTCAAGGATACTCATTTCGTTAATTGTAACGGACTGCCAGCTAAGAATCATTATTCATCAGCCCATGATATTGCAGTCATAAGCCGAGAGTTGCTTAAACATTCAGAAATTACAAAATATACTGGGGCGTATCAGGATCATTTACGTAAAGATTCAGACAAACCGTTCTGGTTAGTGAATACGAATAAATTAGTCAGATTCTATGATGGCGCAGATGGCTTGAAGACGGGTTATACATCAGAAGCTAAATTTTGTTTGTCCGCAACGGCGGTACGCGATGGGCTTAGGGCGATCTCTGTAGTCATGGGCGAGCCTAATACAAAGACTCGTAATAGTGAAGTATCAACGATGTTCGATTATATGTTCGCACAATACACGAAGCATACGATTTATAAGACGGGCGATGTGATTGGAAATGTCGAGATCAACAAAGGTAAGAGTAAAGAACTCCAATTGATTGCTGGACAACCTTATAGTGTGCTTATGAAGAAAATTGGGAAGAGTTCAGATATTAGACATGAATTGCAAATTGAACCTCAATTAAAAGCTCCGATTGAAGAGGGGCAAGTTCTTGGACAGCTAGTTGTTTATCAAGGTGATCAGGTAATTAAGAGATTTGAATTGAAATCACCAGCTAGTGTAGGCAAGGCTGGGTGGTGGACTATGTTCAAACGTACAACAGCTAAAATGTTTTTTGTAGATTGATAGGGGTTTTCTTCTAGTTTTGTCGTCAGGCAGGAATTTGAATTTCATTTCTAGAACTCTTTGTTCATGATAGGGAGGAGAGTGAGTAGGACGTGAATCTTCAAATGTCTATGGAACATCAACGTCAAGTATTATTCGTTCGTTTCTCAGGCGAACTTGACCATCATACGGCAGATCATGTTCGGATGAAGTTGGATGAAGCAATTAATATGAAACAGACGGAACATATCGTCCTCAGTCTTAAAGATCTACAGTTCATGGATAGTTCAGGGATAGGCGTGATTCTTGGAAGGTATAAGTTAATTAAGAGTAAAGGTGGCAAAATGGCTGTATGTGATGTGAACCCACCGGTGTATCGCCTATTTGAAATGTCGGGGTTATTCAAAATTATTCCAATCTATAAAAACGAGGACGAAGCGCTCTCGGGATTGGAGGTTGTGTCATGAGTGAAGTACAAGCCACTGCACATAATGTCATGACGCTACAATTTTCCGCGAAATCAGAGAATGAATCTTTTGCACGAGTTACGGTGGCTGCTTTTGTGACGCAGTTGGATCCGACCATGGACGAGCTGAGTGATCTTAAGACGGTCATATCTGAAGCAGTTACTAATTGTATCATTCATGGATATGATTCCGATCCTACAGGGATGATCACTATTACAGCTGAGATCAATGGAGATACGGTTACAATGACTGTTGAAGATCGTGGACATGGTATTGAAGATCTTGATCTTGCGAAGCAACCTCTATTCACTTCTAAGCCTGAGCTAGAAAGATCAGGGATGGGATTTACCATTATGGAAAATTTCATGGATGAATTTGAAGTGTCTAGTGAACTGGGTTCGGGTACTTCGATTAGGATGAAGAAGAGGATTGAATCTAAGAAAGCTTTATATAATTAGGGGTTGGACAAATGGATGCTGATGTGAAGAAAGCTTCGCAAACCTACTTGGAAGACTCGGAAGTCAAACGTCTCATTGCACTTAGCCAAACAGGAGATACCTTTGCCAGAGATACATTGGTTAACTCCAACATACGTCTTGTCTGGTCTGTTGTACAGCGGTTCATGAACAGAGGGTATGATCCAGAAGATTTGTTCCAGATTGGTTGTATCGGTCTACTGAAATCAGTTGATAAATTTGATCTGAGTTATGATGTTAAGTTCTCAACTTATGCAGTACCTATGATTATAGGTGAGATTCAACGCTTCTTACGTGATGATGGAACACTCAAAGTCAGTCGATCATTGAAAGAAATGGCGAATAAAGTTCGGAAGAAGAAGGACGAGCTTTCCAAGGTGCTTAACCGCTTGCCCACAATTAAGGAAGTCGCGGAGGATCTTGGTGTTTCACCTGAAGAAGTTGTATTCGCACAGGAGGCTAATAAGCCACCAACCTCTATTCATGAGACAGTCTATGAGAATGATGGGGATCCGATTACATTAATGGATCAGATTGCAGATGAATCTCAAGATAAGTGGTTTGAGAAATTAGCTTTGAATGAAGCGATAGACGGCCTATCGGAACGTGAGAAATTGATTGTCTATCTACGATATTATCGGGATCAGACCCAATCTGAAGTCGCAAGTCGACTTGGGATTTCTCAAGTTCAGGTATCTCGCCTAGAGAAGAAGATTCTTCAGTTGATTCGTGATCAAATTGCGCTATAGAAATATGTTGTTGAATATGGAATGAATGAGTAAGCCTGAGACAAATGTGCTCAGGTTTTTTGCCCATCTCTTCATGATCACAGTGTATTGATTGCAATTACCATTATTATCATATTAACTTTTCTTAACTTGCTATCCCATTCACGCTTTCTCAGTTGGGTATGATGATTCGTTGGTACAAATTGAAGCCAGCGGGTTGGATTCATCGATTTATTGTTAATATGATCGGAATGTTGACGACATTAACCATCACTCTATATTCAACCTGATTATAAACCGATGATCAAGGGAAGTACTTTCTTAGTCAATCAGAAGGATATTGTAATTACAACCGTTCCATATCATCTAAATAAATAGGCTGCATTTATTCTTAGGAGTTGTTTTTACCAGTAGTTTTATTACTGATAAAAACAGCTTTTTTTCAATTTAAGAAAGTATATGTTTCTAACATCAGAAGAATAAACTCCTTGAAAAAGGATGGTGTAGCAAATTCTACTTGTTAAATATAAATTGATATTGACGAAATAGACCTGAAAGGATATAGTTATCTAATCGTAATAATTACAATTTATGAAAAGAGGTGTAATAAGATGACTAAAAAGAGAATACCTGTTACCGTTCTATGTGGATATCTTGGTTCCGGTAAGACTACAGTTCTAAACCATGTACTACATAATCGTACAGGTCTAAAGGTTGCCGTCATTGTTAATGATATGAGTCAGATTAATATCGATGCGGCTTTCGTTAAGGGCGAGGGTGTATTATCTCGTACAGAAGAGAAATTGGTTGAAATGTCCAATGGTTGTATCTGTTGTACGCTTCGCGAGGATTTACTGAAAGAAGTTCAGATTCTGGTTGAGGAAGGAAGATTTGATTATATACTAATAGAATCAACAGGCATTAGTGAGCCGATTCCGATTGCTCAAACGTTCTCTTATGCCGATGAAGAGTCAGGGATAGATTTGACTCAACACGCAAAACTAGATTGTATGGTTACTGTAGTGGATGCTAATCGTTTCTGGCATGATTTCGCTTCTGGGGAAAGTCTCCTCGATCGAAATGAAGGAACTGGAGAAGATGACACTCGTGATGTGGTTGATCTGCTTATTGATCAAATTGAAACTTGTGACGTGCTGTTACTCAACAAATGTGACTTAATTGAAGAGATTGAGTTGAATAAGCTTGAAGGAGTGATTAGAAAATTACAGCCTTCAGCTAAGATTATTCGAACAGTCCATGGGCAGGTTAATCCTGTTGAAATATTAAATACGGAATTGTTCGATTTCGATAAAGTCTCTCTATCGGCTGGATGGATTCACGAGCTACAGATAGAGAATCATATACCTGAAAGTGATGAATATGGAATCAGTTCTTTTGTGTATCGCCGTATTCAACCTTTTCATCCAGAGCGGTTGGCAGCATTTATGTCTGACTGGCCAGAAGAGGTAGTACGTGCCAAAGGATTAGTCTGGATTGCAACTGAAGAGGATATGGCGGCTAGTATAAGCCAAGCGGGGCCATCCATTCAATTCGGGCCTGCAGGATTCTGGCTAGCAACGCTTTCGGAAGAAGAGCGTCAAGATGTATTCACAAATGAACCAGAATTGAGTGAAAAGTGGAATGAACAATGGGGAGATCGGATGAACGAAATAGTGTTCATAGGTATTAAAATGGACAAGAATGAAATTGAAGTTTTGTTGGATTCATGTCTTTTAGAGGAAAGTGAAATGAACCAAGATTGGTCTTTGTTCGAGAATCCGTTACCTTGGGTCGGAGATAGTCAGCAGTTAAGAGCACAATGATGTGCTCTTTTTTTTGACTAAAAAAACAAGTTCAACCACATACTATCAATAATTTAACTGTAAAGGAGTAATTCGTTATGACAGATGCCACCATTCATACGGTTTATCTCCAGCTTAAAAAGCGTGTTCAGATCAAACGCGGTAAAGTGGTTACGCTTAGAGATATTGCACTTATTCTTTGCGAACCAGAAATGGAAGAGCGACTGTACAGTCTTGTATTAGCGCAACCACACGAAAAAGATGGTAATTTACTTGTGATGGATCTCATGTGGATTATACCTAAAATGAAAACGATCATTCCGAATGCATATATCGAATCGATTGGCAATCAACAGGTGATTGTTGAGATTGTTCAGAATCCAAAGAAACCATCCTTTCCTTTATTCGTGCTTGTGTGGATCCTATTATTCTTTGGATCGGCACTGACCATTATGAATTTCCATGCAGATGTCAATATGATGGAGGTGCAGGTAAGAGTTGTAGAGATGATTACAGGGCACCCTGATGAGCACCCCTATCTTTTTCAGGTTGCTTATTCGATTGGGATTGGTTTTGGTATGGTAGTGTTCTTCAATCATCTGTTTAAGAAGAAGTGGAATGATGAGCCGACTCCACTTGAAGTGGAAATGTATCTGTACCAAGAGAATATTGATCAATATGTCGTAGCCGAGGAATATAAGAAGGCAGGTACCATTCTACAGAAGCAAGATGAGAATCCGTGATGAATACGATCATTTGGGGCATAGAAATATTACTGGGTATTGCGGGAGGAATAGCCGTTGGTAGTGGCGTCATTGCCTTTATTCTAGTCCTCGATATCGTCCCAAGACTCGCCCAATTAACCTTCTCTTATCATAGAGTACACTGGTACGAAGGAGCACTTATCACTGGATCGATTGTAGGAACGGTAGGTGATTTCTGGAACTGGAAAGGTGCATTTAATCCGCTTGTGGGGATCTTAATTGGGTTGTTCTACGGAATATTTAATGGTCTTCTCGCAGCTGCACTAACTGAAGTTCTCAATGTACTTCCTATATTGGCGAAACGACTTCATATGCATCATTATATTTTAGGATTACTACTGGCCATGGTTGCTGGCAAAGTTGCAGGTTCGTTGTTTGATTGGTTTGTATTTCAAAAATAGCTTGCATTAAGGGAGTGATTCATCATGTCAAAGGAAACATCCAGTGATAATGATAAGCATAGACAGGATAAAAGAGAAGCAGAAATGTCAGATACAGTTGAGGAATCGACCATCTATTGGCAGGGGCATGATGAATTTTCAGGTGATCTAAATCAAGTTAAAAAAGTGCTAAATGAGGTTATGGGATTAGGATCTTCTTTTGATGTTATGTTGCGGGAAATGAACTACGGTGGAATCGAAGTAGGGATATTATTTATAGGAGGGTTTACAAATAGTGATATTATGACTGATATTATCACTAGATTGACCTATATTGATCATGGAGAGATGCGATCTCACGTTATGATGTCTTTCTTTGATAAATACATACCACATGTTCAAGTGGAGAAAGTGACGGAATTAAGTAAGGCTATTAATAAGGTGCTTACAGGTATGAGTGCGTTCTTCATTGATGGAGACAACACAATTATCCTAGTAGATACACGCACTTATCCCTCTCGTAACCCGGATGAATCGTCAATAGAACGGGTGGTTAGGGGATCAAGAGATGGGTTCACGGAGACGTTGAACACGAATGTGGCGTTGGTACGGCGTCGAATAAGAGACCCTGGATTGAAGTGCGAGGTTGTACAAGTAGGTCGAAGAACAAGAACAGATGTATGTATCGCTTTTATTGATGATATTGTAGATAAGGTACAGGTTAATTCGATTCGAGATAAGATAAAAAAAGTGAAAATAGATGGTCTACCCCTTGGTGATAAACAACTGGAGGAAGCGATTATTAATAAAGGGTGGCATCCATACCCACTAGTTCGCTACTCAGAACGACCAGATGTAGTGGCATCACATTTGCTTGAAGGAAGAGTTGCTGTATTCGTAGACACCTCACCGAGTGTCATGATTATGCCTACTACCTTTTTTGATTTATGTCAGCATGCAGAAGAGAATCGTCAGACGCCATTTATTGGAACCTATTTAAGATGGGTTAGATTTGCAGGGGTTCTATTCTCGATGTTTCTACTTCCACTTTGGATGTTACTTGTCCTGAACCCAGAATTGAAGCCAGCTGCACTAGATTTTATTGGTCCACAAGAGACAGGAAAAATTCCGTTGATCTCACAATTTCTCATGGTTGAATTCGGTGTCGATTTACTTCGACTTGCAGCTGTACACACCCCAACATCGATCTCTTCTGCTATGGGCTTGATCGCGGCTATACTGATCGGAGATGTTGCTGTGCAGACAGGCCTATTTGTGAATGAAGTTGTATTATATATGGCAATTGCCGCGATTGGGATGTTCGCCACTCCTAGCTACGAATTGGGGCTTGCTAACCGAATTGTGAGGTTAGTGTTACTCATTGCTGTAGCCATCTTTCACGTTCCAGGTTTTGTTGTAGGTACAACATTGCTCATTCTTTTGTTGACGCTCCACAGATCATATAATTCTTCTTATTTGTGGCCGTTTATACCTTTTAATGCAAAGGCTATGGCTGAAATTCTATTCCGTATGCCGGTGTTGTCGAACAAGAAACGTCCTTCTTTCAATAAACCACGGGATAATACGAGAATGCCGCAAAAATAAGGCGATAAACAGACCTTGTAGAAAAACACAAATGTTCAGCATATAAATCCATTTACTCTTATTTCATGATTCTGATATACTAATGAAAATTCAGATGGAATAAGATATTCCAGATAAGTGGAGGATTGTTAAGATGTATTTACATGGAACAAGTGAAATAAATGCAAGTGGACACTTAGAGATCGGTGGTTGTGATGTGGTTGATCTTAAATCACAATTCGGTACACCGCTATATATTGTGGATGAACAATTGGTTCGTGAACGTTGTAAACAGTATGTTGAAGCATTTAAAGAGTCTGGATTGCAATTTCAAGTGGCATACGCAAGTAAAGCATTCTGTGTGATGGCTATGTGTACAGTTGTAGAGCAAGAAGGATTGTCACTGGATGTCGTATCAGAGGGTGAATTATACACAGCTCTACAAGCTGGATTTCCAGCTGAGCGAATTCATTTCCATGGGAACAACAAAACACCAGAAGAAATCACAATGGCGATTAAAGCGGGGATTGGTTGTTTTGTAGTGGATAATTTGATTGAATTACACTTGTTGCAGGCAATTGCGGCTGATATGGACAAGCATGTTAATGTTCTACTGAGAGTTACTCCAGGAGTAGAAGCACACACTCATGAGTATATTTCTACAGGGCAGACAGATTCCAAATTTGGATTCGATATCGGTAATGGTTCGGCATTCGAAGGTGTGAAAATTGCTTCTAATCTTTCCAACATTAAGTTGCTGGGTGTACATTCCCATATTGGGTCGCAAATCTTTGAAGTTGAAGGTTTCCAGATGGCTGTTCAGAAGGTTGCAGAATTTGCAAAAGAGGTTCATGAACAACTTGGGGTGAGTTTTAAAGTAGTCAATCTTGGCGGAGGATTTGGAATTCGTTATGTTGATGGAGATACACCGCTCGAAGTATCCCAGTATGTTAAAGCTATTACGAATGCGGTGAAAGAGCATTTTGCAGGGATATCGAACACTCTTCCGGAAATTTGGGTAGAGCCGGGACGCAGTATTATAGGGGATGCAGGGACAACTCTCTATACAGTAGGTACACAAAAGAACATTCCAGGTGTACGTAAGTATGTTGCTGTTGATGGTGGAATGACGGATAATCCACGTCCTGCTCTGTATCAATCTCAATATGAAGCGTTGCTTGCCAATCGTGCAAATGATGAAGAGAAGGAAATCGTATCCATCGCCGGTAAATGTTGCGAGAGCGGAGACATGCTAATCTGGGATGTTAATCTTCCAGAAGTGCAAAGTGGAGATTTATTAGCAGTATCTTGCACAGGTGCTTATAACTATTCCATGGCGAGCAATTATAATCGTATTCGCCGTCCAGGTGTCGTGTTTGTTAAAGATGGTCAGAGTGACCTCGTTGTAAAGCGTGAAAGCTTTCAGGATATCATTGGGAATGACCTTGTTCCAGAAAGAATACGTAAACAAGCTGTCTTGAAGTAAAAAGTATAATCAATATTTAAAAGCGACAAAAGTGAATCAGACTTTTGTCGCTTTTGTTGTTTAATGAATTTTACCTTTGCCATAATTGATGTGGAAATAAAAATAGTTCTCCAATATCTATGAGGAAAATGGTATGATCCAAGTATTGTATTTTTATTACAAATTTCACTCTCGAAAAAAATAGGAGGAACTATGAAATCCGGACACGTAGAAAAAGAATCATTATGGAAGTTAATAAAAAAAGGAAACAAATCATCAGCGATTGCAATGACTGGTAACGCAATTTTGGCTGCCATTAAGACGGTTGCGGCCACGATGAGTGGTAGCGGTGCGATGTTTGCGTCGGCTATGCATTCATTTGCAGATGCGATTAATCAAGCTTTTGTATTTATTGGAAGTGTACTTTCGGAAAAAAAACCTACCCGAAGATTTCCAACTGGGTTTGGACGTGTCATCAACATCTTCTGTATGATCGCTGTTATTGTCGTTTCAATTATGGCATATGAGACCATTCTTGAAGGGATACATTTAATCCAGCATCCAGTCGCAAGTGGGGGGTACTTCTGGTTAAGTGTGGGAGTATTAGTAATCAATATAGTAGTTGATGGTGTTATCCTTTATAAGGCGATGAAAGAAATTCTACATGAAGCCCGCGTAGAAGCGAAAGGTTTTGGTATTGTAACAGGTGCTTTTAACAATGTTAGTCGTTCGGCGCCACCTACAAGATTGGTATTCTACGAGGATCTTGTAGCTGTAACGGGGGCCTTTCTTGCATTGATTGCGATCATTATCACTTCGTTCGTAGCGGCACCTTATTTGGACGGGATAACAACCATTCTAATTGGTATATTAATGGTCTGTGTTGCTTTCAAGGTGGGTTATGACAATATGATCGGTCTGATTGGTGTTGCAGCACCGCAAGAAATAGAGACAAGAATTTCGAATCTTATTCTACAAGCACCCTATGTAAAAGATATCTATTCATTACGGATCATGCAAGAAGGTCGTTACTACCATGTACATGGTCTGATTGAACTTGAAAAAGGATTAACACTTGCCGCGGCAGATGATATCAAATTCGATATAAGAAGAATTGTATTAGAAGATCACGATATTGTAGATGTTACGTTCGGGATAATTGAGGACGATGAACAAGTAACCTGGACGAGTAACGAATAGTAGGTATACTTAGTTTCTTTTGCTTTCATGTATCCATTCATAGTAAACTAGAAAAAGTATGGAATATTTAACATTTTGGAAGGGGTCATTCACAAATGGCAAAACAAGCAAAAATCACGTTGGAAAATGGAAGTACAGTAATTATCGATTTGTTTGAACAAGATGCACCTAATACAGTAGCTAACTTTGAAAAGTTAGCAAACTCTGGATTCTATAATGGGCTTGTATTTCACCGCATTATTCCAGGTTTCGTAGCTCAAGGTGGCTGTCCACAAGGAACAGGAACAGGTGGACCAGGATACCAAATCAACTGTGAGATCAATCCGAACAAACATGAACGTGGAAGCTTAGCAATGGCACATGCGGGTCGTAACACTGGTGGTAGCCAGTTCTATATTGCATATGCACCACAACCGCATCTAGATGGTCAACATACTGTATTTGGCAAAGTGGTTGAAGGTATGGACCAAGTTGAAGCATTTAAAGGTCGCGATGTAATGTCTACAGTAGAAGTATACGAAGCATAAATTTGATCGCCTAAGTAACAATTGAGTTACTGTTTCGAATTATAATATTGAAATAGTCCTTCCTTCAGAATCTACTGATAGAAGGGCTATTTTTATAATTTGTTAGCTAGAAGTACAGTAAAAAATGATGATATAGAATATGTGAATAAAATTAGTCATATTATTTGTAACTTGCTATATTAAATATAGCGTTACTATTGTATTTTTATTTTTTTGATGGTAAAATTCGTACATACAATAAATAATTTTGTTGATTTATCCTTCGGGGCAGGGTGAAATTCCCTACCGACGGTGATGCCATATAATTGATCATACGAATGAAGATGATATGGCTTAGTCCGTGACCCACACGCTGTTGTTTGAGGCGTATGGTTGATCTGGTGAAATTCCAGGACCGACAGTATAGTCTGGATGGGAGAAGGAGAGCAGCATGCGTAACTCACTTATGTGACAACGTATAGTAACATACCAAATAAGGCAATGATCTATGTGACCAATTTCACAATATAACTGTTATGAGTGATTGTAGAATCATGAATAGGTTATTTGTGAACTAATTACTGCTTTGTTTTTCGTGTGTACTTTAATGGCTCTGATACCCAGCCCTGAATCGGATGAATGATGTTCATCTGTTACAGGGTATTTTTGTATCTAACATTTCATAAATACTTTATCTGTTTTTTAGAAAGCTGGGGTGAAATGAGTAATGGATATTGTGAATGATGAGTATTATATGGCACTTGCACTGGATATGGCGGAAAGAGCTCAAGGGCAGACGCATATTAATCCGGTTGTAGGTTGCGTTGTTGTGAAGGATGGTGTCTTGGTTGGAATTGGGACGCATTTAGAGCGAGGTACACCTCATGCTGAGGTTCATGCCTTGAATATGGCAGGTGACAAAGCAGAAGGAAGCACAGCCTATGTAACTTTGGAACCTTGCAGTCATTATGGTACGACACCGCCTTGCAGTGAACGATTGGTGAAAGAAGGCGTTCGCAGGGTTGTGGTAGCATGCGAAGATCCTAATTCTCAGGTCGCAGGTAAAGGGATTGCAATGCTACGAGAACATGGGATTGAAGTTGAAGTTGGGCTACTTAAAGATCGAGCTCTGAAACTTAATGATAAATTCTTTAAATATATTACGACAGGTCTTCCTTACGTTACATTGAAGACTGCCAGCACATTAGATGGTAAAGTTGCTTCCAGAACTGGTGATAGTAAGTGGATTTCTAACGAAGCTGCACGGGAACAGGTACATACTCTCCGTCATCGTCACCAGGGAATTATGGTTGGTGTAGAGACTGTCATTAAGGATGACCCACATTTGACGACGCGTCTTTCGGTCGGAGGTTTGAACCCAACACGAATTGTTGTGGATTCTAAGCTTCGAACACCTTTAGATTCCAATATTGTTAAAGATGGATTGGCACAGACGGTTATATTAACGACAGCGCAGATAGATGTTGAAAGAGTTGAGAATCTAAAGAAAATAGGTGTTACGATTCTCATCTGTGGTGAAGGTCCACGTGTAGATCTACCTTTAGCAATGAAGAAGTTAGGTGAGATGCAGATTGGCTCCATTCTTCTTGAAGGTGGAGGGAAATTAAATGGTGCCATGCTAGAAGCTAAATTAATTGATCGAGTTATCCTTTACTTGGCTCCGAAAATTGTGGGTGGCATGAATTCTCCTAGTAGTTTTTCTTTTGAAGGAAGTGAATGGATGAAGGATGCTGTTCGTTTGGAATCATTAGAAGTAGAACTATTAGATGATAACGTGTGTATTAGTGGCATACCTGTATGGTCCTAATTCAAAAAATATGGAAGTATAATAAATGTTTCATTTGATGCTCCATACCTTATATTTCCACCTTGGAGGGAGGTTAACATATGTTTACAGGGTTGATCGAAGAGATAGGTACACTTCGTGGTATTACGCGAAACGGTGAAGCAATGGTGCTACATATTGGAGCATCAATCATTATGGACGATTTAAAGATTGGTGATAGTGTTGCTGTTAATGGGGTATGCCTCACAGCTACATCACTGAATTCTCAATCTTTTGCCGTTGATGTTATGCCGGAAACGTTTCGTCATACCAACCTGAAGGATCTCCAAATGGGAAGTGCAGTGAATTTAGAAAGAGCAATGATTGCCAATGGACGTTTTGGTGGACATATTGTTCAAGGACATGTTGATGGCATAGGTTCTATACAACATGTGATGAGGAATCAGAACGCAGTTGTATATGAAATTAGACCGGCAAAATCGAATATTTTTAAATTCATCATACCCAAGGGATCAATAACGTTGGATGGTATCAGTCTCACTGTTGTTAAATCAACCGGAAATGATTTTCAGGTGTCTATTATTCCGCATACACTAGCCCAGACGGTGCTTCAAAATAAACGTGCTGGTGATACAGTGAATATCGAATGTGATGTGCTGGGTAAATATGTAGAACATTTACTTCAATATAGTTCATCTAATCAGGGTAATGATGCGAAAAGTTCAGGATTAAACATGGAGTATTTAGCAAAAAACGGATTTGTCTGAATGGAAGTAATTCACAAAACTTTTAGCATATGCTTCCGATGTAGTTTTTTCGAAGTTATTCAAGATGCCTATGCTCAAAAACTTTTAGCTTATGCTTTCGAAGAGAGTTTTGAAGAAGTGAAAGCTAGGTAGTAATTCACAAAACTTTTAGGAGGAAATAATAATGGGGAATGAAATTGTATTTGATCCTATTGAAGAAGCTATATATGATCTGATGCGGGGTAAGGTTGTTATTGTTGTTGATGATGAAGATCGTGAGAATGAAGGGGATTTCATCGCTCTTGCTGAGAAGGCAACGCCAGAAGTCATTAACTTCATGATAACTCAAGGTCGGGGATTGGTATGTGTGCCGATCACGCAAGAACGTGCGGATGAATTGGATTTGAAACCGATGGTTGCTAAAAATACAGATAATCATGGTACTGCCTTTACTGTATCCATTGATCATAAGGACACCACAACAGGCATATCAGCGTATGAACGTTCATTAACAGTGAAGGCACTTCTTGACCCTAAAGCAACTATTGAAGACTTCCGTAGACCAGGGCATATGTTCCCTCTAATCGCGAAAAAGGGTGGAGTTCTTCGTAGATCGGGTCATACAGAAGCAGCAGTTGATTTAGCTCGGATGTGTGGATCATATCCAGCAGCGGTTATCTGTGAGATTATTAAAGAAGATGGAACGATGGCGAGATTGCCTGATCTAGCTAAAATTGCTCGTGAACAAGACTTAAAACTGATCAACATCAAGGAATTGATTCACTACCGTAATGAAAAAGAAAGATTAGTGAATCGCGAAGTGGCTGTGCGTATGCCTACAGATTTCGGTGAATTTCAGGCGATTGCCTATACTAACGAAGTGGATGATAAAGAACATCTAGCTTTAGTTAAGGGTACTATTGATCCGGAGAAGCCAGTGCTAGTACGCGTCCATTCTGAATGTTTGACAGGGGATGTCTTCCACTCTCATCGTTGTGATTGCGGTCCACAATTTGCAGCAGCATTGCGACAGATAGAGGCAGAAGGTAGTGGTGTATTACTCTATATGCGTCAGGAAGGACGAGGTATTGGACTTCTAAATAAATTGAAAGCTTACAAACTGCAAGAAGAGGGTCTAGATACTGTTGATGCGAATCTGAAGTTGGGATTCCCTGCTGATCTACGCGATTATGGGATTGGTGCACAAATTTTGAAAGATCTTGGTGTGCGTCAAATTAGACTTCTTACGAATAATCCACGTAAAATAAAAGGATTAGAGGGTTATGGACTGGAAGTGGTTGAACGAGTTTCGATCCAAATGGAAGAAAATATAGACAATACAAACTATTTGCATACGAAGCAAGCTAAACTTGGTCATCTATTGAAATTTGATGATATAGAACAAAATGAAATTTAATTAGATTATTTAATTTGAGAGGGAGATTGTTAATTATGACACATTATTTTGAAGGTAACTTAGTATCCGAAGGTTTGAAATATGGTATTGTTGTAAGTCGTTTTAATGAATTTATCACAAGCAAATTATTAAACGGAGCACTTGATGCTTTGACAAGACATGGTGTTCAAGACAGCGAAGTCGATGTTGCCTGGGTTCCCGGCGTGTTCGAGATTCCATTGATTGCTCAAAAAATGGCGGAAAGCGGAAAGTATGATGCTGTCATTACATTAGGTACTGTCATTCGTGGAGCAACTTCACATTATGACATTGTATGTAATGAAGTAGCCAAAGGAGTAGCTGCAATTAACTTGAAGAGTGGTATTCCAACGATATTTGGAGTTGTCACTACAGAGAACATCGAGCAAGCTATTGAACGTGCTGGGACGAAGGCTGGTAACAAAGGATATGACTCAGCAATCTCTGCTATTGAAATGGCGAACTTGACTAAACAGTTTAAATAGTGCTTATTTAATGTATTGCCTTTATGTAGTACCCTTTAAGTTAGGGTGCTACATTTTTGATTATATTGGTGGGAGGATCATAGCGTGTCTGTGTTATATAAGCTGGAAACCTTTGAAGGTCCGCTGGATTTACTTCTACATTTAATAGATAAAGCAGAAATTAACATCGAGGATATTCCTATCACTGAAATTACAGATCAGTATATGAGTTATTTGCAGAGTATGCAGGAACTTGAACTGGAAGTAACGAGTGAATTCCTTGTGATGGCAGCTACTTTATTATCAATTAAGAGTAAGCTACTGCTTCCGAAACCACCGATCATCGAAATGGATGATTTCGATTTCTATGAGGAGGATGATTACGATCCTCGAATGGAATTGGTACAGAAGCTTATCGAATATCGTAAATACAAAGGGATTGCTCAACATCTGCATGAACTTGAGTGGGATAGAAGCCTTATTTTTTCAAAAGAACCAGAGGATTTAGCTTCATGGATGCCCACCCTATCCACGAATCCTGTTGAGGGATTACATACGGCAGATTTAGTCGCAGCATTTCAAAAAGCTTTGCGAAAGGTAGTTAAGCGCAATTCGTATTCTCGGATCCAGAGAGATGAAATTTCTGTGAAAGATCGTATTCGGGATGTTGTCGAAGCACTACAACGTAGCGGTAAAGGTGGTAAACTATTGTTCTCCAAGCTACTGCATGAGGATATGGTTCGCCATGAAATTGTGGTGACTTTTTTAGCTATTTTAGAACTTATGAAGATGAAACAAATATTGTGTTATCAGGAAAAACTATTCGATGATATTGTCATGGAATGGAAAGGGGAAGAAGAATTATATGGAATACCCGATACTGAAATCGATTATTGAAGGACTGCTATTTCTTGCAGGTGATGAGGGTCTTAGTGTCAAACAAATTTCTGAAATTGTTGAACAACGCAATGAGTTAGTGAAAGATGCATTAGAAGAAATGAAGGACGATTTCGTACGTCAACAACGTGGATTACAGATTATTCAGATCGCTGGGCATTATCAGTTGGCTACACATCAAGAGCATGCAGCATATTTCGAGAAATTAGCTTACTCACCATCCCGTGCTACACTTTCCCAAGCAGCGCTTGAGACGCTCTCAATTGTGGCCTATCGCCAACCGATAACACGGGTTGAGATCGAGGAGATTCGTGGTGTCAAAGCGGAACGTGCTATCCATACACTAGTTAATAAAGACCTTATTGAAGAGAAAGGGCGGGCGGAGGCCGTTGGCCGACCTATTCTTTATGGTACAACTGCAGCCTTCCTGGATTATTTCGCTTTGGCTGGCATACAGGATTTACCGGAACCTTCTCTATTTGAGAACAAAGATAATCTTGAAGAAGAAACACAAATGCTCTTTGATCGCTTGGATGGACGTCAGTTGACATTTGATGATGTAAAAGAACCTTAGACAAATAGATATTAATAAAGCCGTACCTCCAGCATGTGCCGATTGAATTTCGGTACGTGCTATTTGTTTACTTCTGAATCAATTTCATAATTACGCAAATAGGAAATTGATTCTTTAATAATACTTCAATTCCTCCGTGGTTTCCCAGAATGTAGAATTTTGTTGAATTATCCCTAACTAAATTTGCCATACTAAGCAACATAGATCAATTTTACAAATGCATGGGGGCTAGCAAGTGAGGATCTTTTTGATCATTGTGATTGTATTATTATTGCTTATTGTCGCGATTCTTTTATCGAAGATAAAAGTGAATCTTTGGGTTAGAAAGAATGGGAAAGATGACGAAATAGTAGTTCGTATTAGGATGATATTTGGTCTAGTACGTCTACACTATGAACTTCCAATGATGAAGTTTAAGGAAAAGGATAAAGGCATTTTCGTAGAAGTGGATAAGACAAATAACGTGGGTCACAATAAAGAAAAGCACAATGAAACATTAGTGGATAAGCAAAAAATAGATAATTGGTTAGATCAGTTTTTACGGGTATTAGAAGCGACACATTCATTTAATTTATGGTTGAAAAGGACATTATCTCGCTTAACGGTTACAAAGTTAGAATGGTCAACAAATTTCTGTGCTGGGGATGCTGCATATACCGCAGTGTCAACGGGAATGGTATGGAGTACTAAGACATTCATTGTGGGCTGGCTTTCACATTATGTAAAGATGAAGGACCATCCGCGGTTATTTGTCGTACCTGAATACGATGATTATCCGCATTTTTCCAGTGAAATGTCTTGTATAGTAAAATTCTCATGCGGATACGCTATATACGCAGGCTTGGTTCTTATTGTACGCGTGCTGAAAGTGAAAGGAGGAGTTAAGAGATGGAAGACCATCCTATCAAAGGCTTAATGCAAACAGCCATGGAAAATCTGAAGAGCATGGTGGATGTCAATACAATTGTAGGTGATCCAGTTCAAACACCTGATGGCAGTGTGATTTTACCGATTAGTAAAGTGGCCTTTGGTTTTGCAGCTGGGGGTAGTGATTTTAATGTGGATAGGAAAGCAAAAAGTTCAGGATCTTCGTCAAATGAGCATCAAGACTCAAAAAGACTTCCATTTGGAGGTGGGACCGGTGGAGGTGTATCCATTCGACCAATCGCCTTTTTGGTAGTAGGTAAAGACGGAGTGTACATCCTACCTCTTGATAGTCAGACTCATATTTATGAGAAATTGATTGATACTGTGCCATATGTAATGGAGAAGATTCAGACCATATGTGAGAAGAGTGGCAATAAGAGCAATAGTAACAATAAGAATGCAAACAACTCAAATACAGGTACACCAGGATCAGCACCTATTGGGAATATGTCAGAATTGACCAATCTTTAAAATCCATCCCCCCTTCCAGGCATATACGGATGGGGGGATTCGTTTTTCTTGAGACATACCAATTTATTGGAATGCATATACTTGTACAAGATCCCCTAGAACTCAGCTGGAGGAATGAATAACGTGAACAAGAAGATGAAATATATGATATCAATGGCACTTCTTATTGTAGTATCGCTAAGTGCAATTATGATGAATGTAGTATTAGCACAGAAGGATCTCCCATCCATAAGTACTCATGCACAGGCGGCTGCATTAATCGATGTGTCGTCGGGGAGGTTGTTATATTCTCACCAAGGTGATGAAGAGTTGCGAATTGCTAGTTTAACAAAAATCATGACAGCTATTGTAGCCATTGAACAGGGACAATTTAATAAACCAGTAAGAGTGAGTAAGAATGCATATGCCAAGGAAGGATCGTCCATATTCTTGAAGCTAGGTGAAGAAATGAGTCTGGAGAATATGCTGTATGGACTTATGATGCGTTCAGGTAATGATGCAGCAACAGCAATTGCAGAGCATGTCGGGGGTTCAGAAGAGGGATTTGTATTCTTGATGAATGCCAAAGCAGTTGAATTAGGATTGAAACATACTCATTTCATGAATCCGCATGGGTTAGATGCTGAAGGTCATTATTCTTCTGCCAATGATCTTGCACGATTAACTGCCTATGCTATGCATAATCCTATTTTCAAAGAAATTGTAAAGACGCCAGTAAAAAAAGTACCTAATCCCAATGAATCATGGGACTACAAATGGGATAATAAGAATAAAATGTTACGTTTCTATGAAGGTGCAGATGGCGTAAAAACAGGTTATACCAAAAAGGCATTTCGTTGCTTGGTTAGTTCTGCTACGCGTAATGGACAACAACTGGTAACAGTAACGATTAATGATGGAGATGACTGGAACGATCATCGTAAGATGCTTGATTACGGGTTTGCTAACTATCCACTTGTTGAGTTCCTGAAGAGGGGACAGAAGATTGATGGTTATGAGATTGTCGTTAGTCAATCTTTCTCATATCCAGTTGCAAATGGCGAGCAAAATGAAATATCCAATAGACTAGTCTTAACAGATCAAAGAAAATCTGGAGAAGATCTTTCTTTTGGCCTGAGAGGCAGGATTGAAGTAATACATGATGGAGTTATTATTGGGAAAGTTCCAGTATATACGATAGGAAGTGTTCTTCCCAAAAAGGTTGAGTCTTCTAAAGATGTTTTGTTACAAAAACCTTCATTTTCAATACAAAATAGTACTTGGTTACAATCATTAGGTCATGTGTTCAAAAAATTGTTGTTCGAAGATTAGTGAAGCCATAAAGGGGAGGTAAGTGGGATGATAAATACAATCTGGCTTGCACTTATTCTTATTGGATTTGTATTCGCAGCTGTGTCGGGGAATGTTGAAATTGTGACAACAGCAGCCTTTGAAGGTGCGAAGACAGGTGTGAGCGTTTGTTTCGGACTTATTAGTGTGTTGGTGTTCTGGATGGGGATGATGAGGATTGCTGAAGACTCGGGACTTTTGAAGAAGATTGCCAAAATCTTAAGTCCACTTGTTACTTTCTTGTTTCCCGATGTACCTCGTGACCATCCTGCATTAGGATATATTCTGTCTAATATGAGTGCCAATCTACTTGGCCTAGGTAATGCAGCTACTCCAATGGGAATAAAGGCTATGCAAGAACTACAAACGCTTAATCCTGATAAAGATGTCGCAAGCCCTGCTATGTGCACATTACTTGCTCTCAACACTGCCAGCATTACTCTCATACCCACTACACTTATTGCAATTCGTATGAATTATAACTCAGCGAGTCCAACGGATATTGTAGGGACCACTTTGGTAGCTACGTTCATTGCTACTGTTGCTGCAATATTGGCGGACCGATGGTGCAGAAGATGGAATCTACATCGTGATCGTACACCACCTATGAAAGGTATTCCTTCTAAGCCGAGTATGAAAGGATGATGGGTTGTGCTTGCTTTTATTAATCTCATTTCTTCTTGGGCTATCCCTTTAATCATAGCATTTATCCCCTTATTCGCCTTTACACGTAAGGTGCCTGTATATGAATCATTTATAGACGGTGCCAAAGAGGGGTTCGATACAGCAGTCCAAATCATCCCTCATCTAGTAGGTATGATGGTAGCAATCAGTGTTTTTCGTGCATCGGGAGCTTTAGATTTCTTCGTTGGTTGGACAGGCTCATTTTTACAACTCCTAGGTGTTCCAAGTGAAATTATCCCCTTAGGTATTCTTCGACCTTTAACCGGAACAGGCTCACTTGCATTCGCAACAGATTTAATTCGAGAACATGGTCCCGATTCTATGATTGGAAGAATGGCTTCAACGATTCAAGGAAGTACGGATACAACTTTATATGTCCTAACTGTATATATGGGGGCAGTTGGTATTCGAAATGGACGGTATGCTCTTAAGGTTGGATTATTCTCAGATGCTGTTGGTTTTATTGCTGCTATTGCCGTCTGCCTTTTTTTCTTTGGATAAAAAACTTTGCCCAAGCCAAAACACCTCAATCTTCATATTCTATAACAGTTCATGTTGCCTAGAATGAGGTGAGTACATGCTATATGAAGGATTTATGATTCATCATTCGTTTTGTTCTTCAATGGATGGAAAGGGATATGATTTCTGGATTAGTAAGGACGCTTCGGTCATTGCTGCACCAGTACTTTCTGACAACGAGTATATTCATATTTGTCTAGAAGGTTATTTCAATCTTGAATATGAACGTATGTCTGCTAATGCCAAACATCAACTTTTTACCGCAAGTAAACTCATTATGGAACTCTCGAATTTGTACAATATATCCCCGTTATTTCTCCAACCGCATAGCCAGATTTGTCCTGGTTCACATTTTCCTTGGAATGAACTTGTGATTTATCCTGTTGATGGGTATCATTAGCATGAGGTGAATTATCGAATATGGAAAGATTACAGAAAATTTTAGCACAAGCAGGGGTAGCATCGCGACGTAAATGTGAAGATTTGATCGTTGCAGGTAAAGTGGAAGTTAACGGAGAGACCGTAACTACGCTAGGAACGAAGGCGGACCCCGACCAAGATATCATTACGGTAAATGGAAAGCCGATTCGCAATGAGAAGAAGGTCTACATTGTAATGAACAAACCTAAAGGTGTCATAACTAGTGCTTCCGACCCTGAAGGCCGTAAGATTGTATCAGATTATTTAAGAGATGTTAAAGAAAGAGTATACCCTGTGGGCAGGCTTGATTATGACACAGAGGGATTGATCATTCTTACGAATGATGGAGAGTTCGCTAATTTGTTAACACATCCCAAACACCATGTGCCGAAAACCTATATGGCAATAGTGAAAGGGGTGCCTCACGGAGATGACTTGGACAAACTTAGAGCAGGAATAAAGCTTGAAGATGGCATGACAGCGCCTGCAGAAGTGGAGTACAAGGATATCGATACCGCGAAAAATGAGGCAACGATCTCCATAACGATCTATGAAGGCCGCAATCGTCAAGTTCGTAGAATGTTCGAGGCAATTTCACATCCCGTTATTAAGCTGAAAAGAATCGCCTTTGGTGATCTTCTGTTGCATAATCTCAAAAGAGGATTATTCCGTCATTTAACAAAGGATGAAATTGAAGATTTATTAAAATTGGCTAAATCCCCCAAATCACCGAAAAAGTAATGTTGGTTGACACACAAAATTCAAAAACAATTGCCACATTTCTGACAAACTTCGTTATAATTATTCATAGGATGTTCACAAGGGGTGGATTGATTATGACTAATGTCATAGAAGGGGGCTTTGGGAATGGGCAAATCCAGAAAAAAAGTCCAGATTATTGTATTACTGCTGGTATTTATTCTCGGTGGTTATGCTATTATCTCTAACGTGTATGGTTCAGGAGGGAAGCCTGAGGTTGGTAGTAAGACACCCTCCTTTAATCTTCTAGGGTTGGATGGAAGTGTTCATAACCTTGATGAATATAAAGGGAAATCCATGGTAATAAATTTCTGGGGCACATGGTGTGAACCATGTGTTAAAGAGATGCCCGCACTTCAAGTACAATCGGAGAAGTGGGAAGATAAAGATGTCGTTGTGATTGGGATCAATGTAGGGGAAGATGTGATGTCTGTTGAGAATTTTGTGAAGCAGGCGAATTTGGATTTCCCTATTCTATTGGATCCTAATAGAGATGCCGTGAGAAGTTATGGTATCTCACCGTTACCGACAACGCTATTCGTATCAGCCGATGGGAAAATAAGGAATATCCATTTAGGTGGACTAGATCTGGGTACTCTTGATAACGAAATTGAACAGTTGGTGAGTATACCATGATTCATGACTTATTGGCTTTTCAGAATACGAAGTGTGAATGTGGACATCAGAATCCTACGGGGACTGTGCTCTGTGAAGCATGTGGTAAACCTTTAAGTGAGAAGGATCAAGAATCTAAGGAATTACTTGAGATGAGATATGATGGGATGGCACGTCGTTCTCAACGAAGTAGTCCTAATTTCATTGATCGTATTTGGAATTTTTTCAGTTCTGTAAAAATTGCGGTATACATGATTATCCTAACGTTGCTTGGTTCAATGCTTGGAACTATCTTTCCACAAGAAAGTACGTTTTTAAATATTGATCCAGCAACGTACTATCCCGAAACATATGGTAAGGCAGGTACGATTTATTATAAACTCGGCTTGTCACATACGTACGAATCGTGGTGGTTTATATTACTACTTGTGATGATTGGAGCTTCACTCGTCATTTGTAGTCTAGATCGTGTACTGCCATTGTACAAGGCACTTTCGAAACGGAAGGTTCGAAAGCATATGCAATTTCTAACACGTCAAAAAGTAGTCTATCAGACTCGAATTGATAGTGTTGGAGAAGATTGGATTAATGATGTTAAATCTCCACTTAAGAAAAAGGGATACCGAGTACATACGGATGGTAGTGCATTACTCGCCGAGAAACAACGCTTTAGCCGTTGGGGACCTTATATTATCCACATTGGGTTAATCATTTTCTTATTGGCAGTACTTGCACGAGGCCTGCCTGGATTTAATATGGATCAGCATTTAGCTTTCCCAGAAGGTGAGATTATACCGATTCCTAATACAAGTATGTATTTAGAGAACGAGAAATTCACTGTTGAATACTACACAGAGGAAGACCTTCCAGAAGAATTTAAAGGGAAAAACAAAATTCTACCTAAATTATTTGAAACACAAGCGGTCTTATATGAATGTACAGAAAATTGTAATGATCCCTTGAAGGAACCTAAGCTTATTGAAGTAGATCGTCATCCCATTCAAGTGAATGATCCGTTAAACTATAAGGGCTTGATGGCGTTTCAATTTGATTTTGATACTACGCCGATATTGAGATCGGTTACACCTTCTTTAGTTGATACGCAAAGTGGTAAGATTATAGGTCAATTCAAGTTGGATATTCGTGATCCTGAACGAAATTATCAAGTGGGGGAATACTCCCTTAAACTAGCAGAGAAATATATGGATTTTGGATTAAATGATCTTGGTGAACCAGTTTCCATCTCACCTACAGCGAATGCGCCAGCATTTCTATTCGTGATCACTGGAGCGAATTTACCAGAAGAAGGAATCAATTATTTCTATTTTCCTAAACAAGTAGATAAGCAACGGTTTCAACAAAATATAATCAACGAGCAACTAGCTGGCGATTACAACTTTTTGGAATTAGATGTGCAAGGTATGAGTAATGTGGATTTTTCGATGTCGACATCTTACTTGAACATTCGTATAGACAAAGCTATGCCATTTGTATGGATTGGTGCTGCGATCGTTATGCTTGGGCTTATTATGGGATTTTACTGGCAACATCGGCGCATCTGGATACGTATCGATGATGGTACTTTAACATTAGCTGCCCATACGAATAAGAATTGGTTTGGTATACGCAGAGAGATCACTGACATGTTACGGAAAATGAATATGGAAGTAGATGAAAAATCCCTAGATAACGGAGGAAATCAACCATGAGTCTTCTATTAGATGTCAGTAGTGTGTTTTTTACTATCTCTTTCTTGATATACTGTGTGGCCTTCATTATGTATGGAGTTGCTATCATGGGTCGTGTTTGGAGAAATCGTGACCCTATAGTACATACGAAGAAATGGGGGAAGGCAGCATTCTTGCTTGCTTCCATTGGACTAATTGCACACTTGACCTATTTCATTACACGTTGGATAGGATCAGGACATATTCCGATTAGCAATATGTTCGAATTCATGACTAGCCTCTCCATGATGATCATGATAGCGTTCACGATTATTTTTCTCATTTACCGTAAGACTTTACTGGGACTATTCGCTGTTCCATTAGTTATTATTATTATGGCATATGCTGCTGTATTTCCGCAGGAAGCTCAACCTCTAATTCCGTCTCTTCAATCATGGTGGCTACAGGTTCATGTGACGATGGCAGCTTTAGGTGAGTCCTTCTTCGCTATAGGGTTTGCCGCTGGATTTATGTATTTGCTCCGAACTGTTGACTTCAATAGCCAAGATAAGAGAGAGCGACGTCAGCAACGTGGTGTAGAATTTACATTTTTCACAATTATTATTCTTGTTGGTTTTATTATTGCTATATTTGCTTTTCGCGCAGGTGGATATGAATCCGTATTCTCACAAAAAGAAGTGGCCAATAACGGGGAAGTATCAACTACGATGCAAAAGGTTGAATATAAATTACCACCTATTGTGTCACCCTATCAGAGTGAAATAGTCAGTTTCCAATCTTTCCTTGGGATGGATGCACCTTTATTCGAAGCACCGTCTTGGATGCATGGAATTAACGCAGGTAGAAAGTTGAATACTGTTGTCTGGTCATTACTTGCAGGAATCATACTTTACGGATTAATTCGACTTATTCTTCGTAAACCGATTGGGCGTGCGGTGCATCCTTTACTCAAAAGTTTAGATGCAGATGACCTTGACGAGATTACATATCGTTCAATCGCTATTGGATTCCCAATCTTTACTCTAGGGGCACTCATCTTTGCGATGATGTGGGCTCAAATTGCCTGGGGACGGTTCTGGGGTTGGGATCCGAAAGAAGTGTGGGCACTTATCACATGGTTGTTCTATAGTGCATATTTACACTTAAGATTATCACGTGGATGGCAAGGTCGTAAATCTGCTTGGCTTGCTGTTCTAGGTTTTATTGTTGTTATGTTTACGTTAGTTGGCGTTAATCTTATTATTGCTGGATTGCATTCTTATGCAGGTACAGACTGAACAAGTATGCATTATTTATAATTTTTTGTAATCCGTTTCACATTTGATGTTGAATGTTGTTGCGGATTTTCGTTATAATTAGCAATTAGTAGTGAATATTGTATAATTGTATTAATTTATATATCCGTATGAAGGACGTTCATTAAGGAAAGTCCAATGTAAGATAATTAAGGGGTTGTTGATAATGCCAGATGAATTAAATCGGATATTAATTGTAGATGATGAAGAACGGATTCGACGATTAATTAAAATGTATTTGGAAAAAGAAGGCTATGAAATTGATGAAGCTGAAGATGGTGAAATAGCCCTTCAAAAGGCAACGGCGACGGATTATGGATTAATCATACTAGATCTTATGCTTCCGGGTATGGACGGCGTTGAAGTCTGTACTAGATTAAGACAATTAAAATCAACTCCTATCTTAATGTTGACTGCTAAAGGAGAAGAAATTAATCGAGTGCAAGGATTCGAAGTGGGCGCAGATGATTACGTGGTTAAACCATTTAGTCCGCGTGAGGTAATTTATCGTGTGAAGGCAATTCTACGTCGATCTTCCACAACTGCCTATTTATCTAAAGACGGGATGTCGAGCAACGATATCGTATTTCCACATTTAGTGATAGAACATGATGCTCATCGTGTAACAGCTAGTGGTGAAGAAGTAAGTCTTACGCCTAAAGAATATGAATTACTGCATTATTTAGCAGTTTCTCCTGATAAAGTGTTCTCTAGAGAAGAGTTGTTAAAAGATGTCTGGAATTATGAATTCTTCGGAGATTTACGGACGGTGGATACTCATGTCAAACGTTTAAGAGAAAAGTTGAATAAAGTATCTCCTGAATCAGCGACTATGATTACCACGGTATGGGGCGTAGGTTATAAGTTAGAGGTCTCGAAATAAGTTGAATTTCTGGAGATCCCTCGTCGGCAAACTTTGGATTACTATTATTTGTTTAGTCGCTTGTGTGCTCATTACGTTAGGTGTGTTCTTATTACCCTATATAGATACCAATTTCTCGAATTCAGGTGACATCAAACGTTTGTTTACATACACAGCGATTGTTGGCTTCTCAATGACGACCTTTTTCGGATTGTTTTTATTTTCTAGAATTACTCAGCCCATGCAAAAGTTGATTCATGCTGCGAATAATATTCGTAAAGGAGAGTATGGGACAAGGGTATATGTAGAAGCTAGTGATGAAATTGGAGAGTTAGCCAATACGTTTAATCACATGGCTGCCGAGTTGGAAGATAACATTCGGAATCTGAATCAAGAAAAGGAACACTTATCTAGTGTCCTTAGAAGTATGAGCGATGGGGTCATAACATTTGATAATTCAGGCAAAATCATTCTTACTAATCCACCAGGTCAACGAATATCCGAAATGTGGAAAACGATGGAATGGGATTACGAACCTGAGGGATCAAATCAATTAAGAACGCTAGAAGTTCCGAAACCGTTAGAGGAATTATTTAGTATGACGCTAACGGAGAGTGGGGATTGTAGTACCTTGGTATATGTGAAGCAGGATGTATGGTCTGTGATCATGACCCCCTTATATTCAAACAATGATATTCGTGGAGCCGTGGCAGTTTTACGTGATGTGACCGAAGAGGTTAAGCTGGAGAAAATGCGAACTGACTTTGTAGCTAATGTATCCCATGAGCTTAGAACTCCATTGTCGATGATGCAAGGTTATAGCGAAGCTTTATTGGACGGGATGGCAGCATCTCCTGAAGAAAGCCAAGAATTGATCCAAGTCATTCATGATGAGTCATTACGAATGGGGAGACTTGTTAAAGATCTGTTAATTCTAGCCCGCATGGAAGCCGGACATCCAGATTTAGCGATGACTAAACTAGATGTAAATGAGTTACTTGAACGAATTTATCGTAAATTTTCAGTTCGTGCTAGGGAGTGTAATTTGAATCTCTATTACGAGAAACTTTCAGAAGATTTATTTATACAATCTGGAGATGAGGATAAGTTAGAACAAGTTATGACGAATTTACTAGATAATGCATTTCGTTATACGCCAACAGGTAAAAGTGTATATATTATCGCTGAACGAGTGCAAAGTGATCATCATCCATTTCTACAAATACATGTTAGGGATGAAGGTGTTGGAATTCCAAAGGAAGACATACCTTTTATCTTCGAACGATTCTATAAAGCGGATAAGGCACGTGTTCGTGGAGAATCTGCGAGTACTGGACTAGGTCTTGCTATCGTTATGAATATTATTGAATCACATCATGGAAGTGTCAAAGTGACAAGTGAGTTGGGACAAGGAACAGATTTTATAATTAGGATTCCTGTCGAATATCGGAAATAATGAAATATAATGAACAAGCACCTCCCATGGGAGGTGCTTTTTTTGTAGAAGAAAAAAGATTAATCTTGTTCATCGTGGAACAATTGGAGAGATTCCCTTGTTTCATATAAATAAAGGAGACCGCCGATCTGAAGATCAACGGTCTCCTTACAATATATTGAATCTAGTTAAGGATGATTTCAAGAGCAGAGTTAATCTCTTGAAGAGATGCGAGTTTAACCAATACATCTTTGGATGGAGCCTTGTCTACAGTTAGGATCATAAGGGCAGAGCCGCCAACAAGCGTACGACCTACTTGCATGGAGGCAATGTTGACATCATTCTCTCCAAGAAGAGTACCTACAAGACCGATAATCCCTGGTTTATCATTGTGAGAGATTAAGATTTGATTACCATCTGGTGCAATATCAACCGTGTATTTATCAAGTAATACAATACGCTCTCCGTAACCTTGAAGCAGTGTTCCCGCAACTAGACGGTCTTGATTATTTTGTGTTTTTAGACTTACTGAAATGAGATTAGTGAAACCTTTTGTTTTAGGTGCTTTGGATACAACGATATTCACGTCACGAGATTTAGCTAGATGTGAGCAGTTAACGATATTCACATCACTACCTAAATGGTGTGAAAGAACACCTTTCACTATATAACGCGTAAGTGGTAATGTATCAACATCAGAGAGGTCTCCTGCATAGTCGATATGAATTTCACTTACAGCTCCTGTTGTAATCTGTGCAACAAAGCTTCCTAATTTCTCACCTAGAGAGAAGTAGGGTTGAAGCTTATTCATCACACTAGGAGCAACTGGCGGGATGTTTACAGCGTTCTTAAATGGTTCGTTACGTAAAATGTGTAAGATCTCTTCAGATACGTCAATGGCAACATTCTCTTGAGCTTCAATGGTTGATGCACCTAAGTGAGGTGTAACAATAACCTTCGGATGATTCAAGAAAGGATGATCACTTTGTGGTGGCTCATGTTCGAATACGTCAAATGCTGCACCTGCAACAATTCCTTGATCAATAGCTTCTATTAATGCCATTTCATCAATGAGTCCACCACGTGCACAGTTGATGATTCTCATGCCTTTTTTCATAACTTCGAATTGGGGGCGTGAGATCATATTACGTGTCTCCGGTGTTAATGGAGTATGAACGGTCATGAAATCTGCATTGAGGACGATATCATTGACTGTAGCTAGTTTTACTTCTAATTTCTCTGCGCGGTCTTCAGTTAAGAACGGATCAAATGCAAGGATATCCATTCCGAAAGCTTTCGCACGCTTAGCTACTTCACTTCCAATACGCCCCATACCTAATATACCCAATGTTTTTCCACGAAGTTCTACGCCAATGAAGGTCTTACGATCCCATGTTCCAGAAATTGTTTTGGCATAAGCCTGAGGTATATGACGAGCCAGCGCCATCATCATAGCTAAGGTATGCTCACAAGTTGTAATCGTATTACCATCTGGTGCGTTGATAACAACGATTCCTCGTTTTGTAGCAGCATCTAGGTCGATATTATCTACACCGACTCCTGCACGTCCTACAGCCTTTAAATTAGTTCCAGCTGTAAGAATCCGTTCAGTCACAGTCGTTTGACTACGAACCATAAGAGCATCAAATTCACCTATAATTGCTACTAACTCATCTTCATTTAGTCCTGTTTTCTTAACAACGGTAACATCATTTGCATCAACTAGTTGTTGAATACCTAAATCACTGATTGGATCCGATACGAGTATTTTAAACATGGTTTCTTTCCTCCTTAATATTCTAAAGCGTATATAATTAGGACTGTATCTAGGTAGACACATGACCGCAATACCATTGATAATAAAGCAACGCGTTACCGCATCAAAGGCGATGAGTGTAGCAATAAGACTGCTTTATGATAATGTTAATGAAAGAGTAACAAAAAAACTCCCGATTCGCATACTACTTGCGTAGTAAGGGACGAGAGTTGTTCGTGGTACCACCCTAATTCACTGCCATTATAGAAGCAGCCTCAAATGATCACCTAGTGACCATAACTGATAACGGAGTTTATCCGATTGCACCTACTTGTATTCAATGCAATTTCTCAGGAATGCTAAGACAAGGACTTGTCATCGGTTTGCACCAACCACCGACTCTCTGTTGACGTTATACATGTCTTTTTTCCATCATCGATTTCGTTAACTTAATTTTTCATAATGTATCATGGCTACGATATTGTTGTCAATAGTACAATGAATGAACTTGAAATTAACATTATTATTCGCTATGATTCTTTATACTGTTCATATTCAGGCTTAATTATCGTAGAAGAAAGGTAGCTGTGGAAGAAGTTCTTGGCTATAGTATTTATTATTCCATTTTGTGAAGTCATTTTCTTTCACTGCATCAGTTCGATCTAATAGTTTAATAATAGCCCCGATAGAAGTTAAATTCATAGTATCGGCATTACCGGACTGAATCATATCATCTATACGAGCAGTCATGTCTTGTGGATCGTATGCATCATAGATTGATTTGGTTAGTAATGATGTAGATACTGCTGCATTCTTAACGATTAAAGGGAATCCTTCCCACTCGTCAAATGAAAAATCTTTTGTGAAATCATACTCTTTTTTAAGTGATGGATCTACATTAATATTCCATTTAATCATGGAGATATAATATTTCTTTTGAGCTAGTAGACCGTAACTCACGCCATTCTTATATAACTGATCTTGTTTCAAATTATTCATTAATTTCTCACCATTATATAGGCTTGAAGACATCTTATAATTGTCAGCAGAGTTACCGAACAGACGGACACTCTTCAGAAAATCAGTTTGTGCTTCTTGTAAAAGTGGTGATGATGAATACATCGTTGTCTTAGTGATTGCACTGTATTGCTCATCAGCTAGCGTGCGAAGTTGTTTTAGAACTTTATTCACTTGATTTGAATCATCAGTACGACTTATTTCGTCAGTCAAAGAGACCCATTCAGATTTAAATTCTCGATAAGGCAAAAATACGGTATGATAAAATGTAACTAAATCTTGTTGTTGATAAGAATCGGCAAATTCACTTGATGAAGGGACGATAGCTAAGTTCTCATATTTCGTCTCAACTTTATTGGCTCCTACCCTCACTCCTGATAAGAAGGCTGCTGATATTAAAATGAAGACAAGGATAAAAGTTAAGCTGAAAACCATTTCAAACCGTGATGAACGCTTTTGCATAAATAAAGTCTCCTTTAGTGTATTAATAAGAAAATATATAGAACAGGCAGGACAAGATGAAAAAAATTAAATTAAAGTTTCCAAAAATAAAAATTAAACAAGTTACCGTAAATCAATTAAATGATCGGTTGTTATTATTAAATCTTTACATAACTCAAGCTCTCACTTTGGTTATCGGTATTATTTGGCTATTATTTCAGAAGAGAAATATATTTGACCTTTTTTCGTTGCAAAATAATGACAATTTTGTGGCATGGGGTATGGGTTTAGCAGGATGTATGCTCATTATTGACTTCTTCCTATCGAAGATTATGCCAGAAGATTCGATGGATGATGGTGGTATAAATCACATGTTGTTTGGAAAACGCCCTGTATGGCATATTATTTGTATTGCAGCAATCGTAGCCATTTGTGAAGAATTACTATTTCGAGGAGCGATTCAGTATGCAATCGGGCCTTATTGGACGAGTATTATTTTTGCCGTCATTCACATACGTTATTTGAAGCATTGGATTCCTACGGGTTGGGTCTTCCTAAGTAGTTATGGATTAGGAACTATTTACATTTTGTCTGGTACATTGTGGGCACCCATCTTATGTCATTTTATTATTGATGTCATTTCTGGAATGATGATTCGATTTCGGAGAGAAGAATGAACATGGGGCTTAGCAGAGTAGAAACACAGAAGAAGCGGCGAGAAGACCAGAATCATGAGAAAAAGCAAGCGAGGAAGGTATGGCTTTCTTGGGCTTTTATCAGTAAAGAAGAGGCAAGACAATATTTAGAGGATAACACCTCGAAAGATGAATTGATGATAATTAAAGAAGTGAAGTCTAACGACTATGACGATAGTGATCATGAGAATAGTGCTGAAGTTATTATTCCTGCTCGAACAGAAACTTATTATTCAAATAAAATAAAACTTAGTAGAATTTTTCTGAATACACTCATTGTTCTATTTTTGATGCTAACAGCTGCATTATTGTGGTGGGGTCTAGAAGGTGCACCGCCATTAAAGGAGATATGGAAATGACTGCATTGATCTGGTTATTATCCGGTTGTGTTACTCTAGCAGCAGTGATTTTATTGTATTGGATGATACATGAAGCGCTTAGAGTCGTGATCAATCCTGTTGAATTCAAGTTGAGTAGACTACCGAGGTCATTTGATGGAAGTAGGATTCTCTTCATTACGGATATTCACCGACGACATCTTCCTAAAGAATTATTGATGTCATTAAAAGGTCAGGTTGATTGGGTATTGTTGGGTGGGGATATTATGGAAAAGAATGTCCCATTATCACGTGTGGAGAGAAATATGAGACTATTATCGAGTGTTGCTCCCGTATATGCCGTGCATGGTAACCATGATTATAAAGCTGACATTGTTTCTCTAGATCAGATACTGAGATTATGTGATGTAAATTTGTTAATGAATCAAAACGTGAAGCTTGAGAAAAATGGATCTTTCATATGGTTAACAGGAATGGACTATTCTAACATTCGCCTAAAAAAGTATTCTCCGTTACCCAAGCTACCAAATAGTGAAATGGATGTTTGTCGGCTGGTATTAGTTCATGATCCTGCGTGGATAAACCGTTTTTCGACAAAACCTGCTGACCTTGTCTTAGCTGGACATACTCATGGAGGGCAAATTATTTTTCCTTGGATAGGTCCTATTCACTTAGATAAATGTTATCGCGATATTGCGAGTGGGTTGGTTGAATGGGAGCAAGAGGATACTTTAATTACAAGATCTAGGTTATTTGTTAGTCGGGGATTTGGGTATCGACATCTTCCACTGAGATTTCGATGTCCTGCTGAAATGAACCTGATTACCCTACGTTCTAATGAAGAGGACAGCCTTGCGTAGTTAAGATAACTAACTACATAGGGTTGTCCTATATTTTTAAGCTCTAAAATTAATTTAACGCATTTGTAATTCAATGCTTCTAGGATCTACAAAAGTATATCCCCTCGTCTCTAGCTCTGTCAGTAATTTATCGAGACTCTGGACTGTCCACGGTAATTCATGCATTAGGATATTACTTCCAGAATGAAGTTGTTCCGTTACGTTCTTTATGATAGTTGCTGCTGGATTTGAATCCGTTGATTTCATTTCCCAATCGAGTGAACCAATAGACCAAGTCATGTATAACATACCATTGTCTTTGGTAACTTTTTTAGTGACATCCCCACCTGCACCATGTGGAGCACGAAAGTATACGGGCTTTTCACCGGTTATATCGGCAACAATTTCTTGAACATCTTTAACTTGTTGTTTGACTTCTGCTTCTGACTTATTCTTCAATACCACATGATCCCAGCTATGGTTACCAATGATTTGCTCACGGTCATGAATGAGTTTCAGCAGGTGTGGATTTTCTTTGACTTTATATCCATTTACGAAGAATATGGCCTTTGCTTGATGCTTGTCTAATATATCGATTAATCCGTTGATCATATCCGCATCTTTTGGGCCGTCATCAAATGTTAGCAATACAACCTTTTTGGATATGGATTCATTGTTAGGGATAATGTCATAGTTACTGTTCATATGATAATTCAATTCAATTTTAGGTTCTTTATTGACTTCAGGAGTAATATCTTTAGGAGATTCTTCAGTTAATGTAGGTAGTTCCTCTCCTTTTTTTTGGGTTTGTTTCTGGGTAATTTTACTTTGTTCTAGTTCTTGTGATTTTAGAATTTGATTCGATTCCGAATCACTTGTTGCTGTGTTCATGTTACTGCATGAACTAAGCAGAAAGGTACAAGCAAGAACAAATGCTGTTGTCTGTCTCTTCATAATGTCATCTCACTTCCCTTTAATATACCGTATGAGTTACGAACTTTTTGCTAATACTAGCGATGATTCTATCACAGAAGGAGGTAATACGTGTGAATTTTTCGTCACTTTTAACTGGGATTGTTATTGGAGCTGCAGCAACTAACATGATTTCTAAGAACAATCAGAATGGTGCAGTTGGACAGCAATTAGCTGATAAGGCAAGAGGGAAAATGATGGACTTCACAGGCATGGGTTCAATTTTAGGGAGCGATCGTGAAAGTGAAAGTCCCACGGTGGGCTCCAATTTCAACTCAACGAATGAAACGTTCAATACAACCGGAATACAGACACAGACCCATTCGAAGGAATCAAACATGACAATGTTGAAGGATTTTATTAAAGGAAACCCTGAGGTTAAATACGAAGTAGATCAGATTCTGAAAGAGACTAATACAGTTATTCCGGGATTGTAATTTATTGCTTGTGAATCAATTTCATAATCGCTTATGCAACTCAAATGAGGACTATATATTGATCAGAGTGATTCATTCTGTCAATATATAGTCACATTTAAATGGGTTTGCGTAATTATGAAATTGATTCTTATATAGAATCATTTAACGGGCAGGATTTGTCCGAATTAAATGATTCTTTTTTAAAATATAAGGATTAAAGTATCAGTTTCACTTGATACTTTAATCCTTATATTTCCGCTGAAACGGATGCCGTCTTTGAAAAAGGACGGCATAGCCGGTTCTACTTGTATGATGGATTGTCAAAAACGGTATCGCGAAATGATGATCCATCATATTTTTTATTACGTGCATTTATGTATAGAAAATGATACGATACTTACATAAGAATTATTTTTAGCACAATTTAAATGAGACATCATAATTTGTTATATCTCATTGCTTGCAAAGGAGGATCCTGTCATGAAAATAGAACGTTTGAGTCCAGATAAGATACGGATTTTCCTAACGTTTGATGATCTGAGCGAGCGTGGCATCCAAAAGGAAGACATGTGGCAAGAAATACCGAAGGTACATGACCTGTTTACTGATATGATGGACCAGGCATACAATGAAGTCGGTTTCGATGCAACAGGACCTTTGGCTGTAGAAGTTTTCGCATTGCCAGCTCAAGGAATGGTCGTCATTGTGACTCGAGGTAAATATGATCACCATCAATACATGGGGCATATTGAAGATGAGATTCCAGAGGACGTTTATGAAATGGAAGTTACACTTGAAGAAAGTGATACCATCGTATACGCTTTTAATGATTTTGAAGTGTTAATTGAAGCTGCACACGTACTTCAATGGAATATTACAAAAGCTGGGAAGCTGTATAACTATAATGATAAATGGGTTTTGTATTTAGAACCTGCCGATTTAGATGAGGATAAACATCCATCATTGATAGCTGTTTTAGCTGAATTTGGTGAGTCTATTTCAACAACAGAAGCTGTTCTTGAAGAGTATGGTAAAGTAATTATCCCAGAAGATGCGATCGGAGTTATTTGTCATCATTTCGCTCGTCAGGAATAACAGCATAAATCACTTATCGTCAGAGACGGAGGAGTAAGGGTGCTATTGTTTTCAGTTATTGCGTCTGCAGTGGCGCCAGGGCTTGCTTTGTTGACGTTTTTTTATCTGAAAGATAAATATGATGCTGAGCCGATTCATATGGTTGTACGTATATTTTTACTGGGTTTACTTGTTGTGATCCCAGTCATCATTATACAGAGAGGACTGACTTTGGGATTAGGAACTCATCCTTTTGTGCAGTCATTCTTCATCTCTTCTGGAGTTGAGGAATTATTGAAGTGGTTAGTTCTATATTTCATCATTTACAACCATGTGGAGTTCGATGAGCCCTATGATGGTATTGTATATGCTGTGACCATTTCACTTGGATTTGCAACTGTAGAAAACTTTATGTATGCCTGGTATAGCCAAGCATCAATAGGGACGATGTTTATAAGAGCACTCTTGCCCGTTTCGGGTCATGCTTTATTCGGGGTTATTATGGGTTATTACTTCGGTTTAGCGCGTTTCCGTAAAGTGAATAATACGAAACGTTATCTTGTGTATTCTTTATTGATACCTTGGTTATTTCATGGGATATATGATCTTATATTAACGACAGTAACGGATTATTGGGTATGGCTTATTGTTCCTTTGATGGTTTTATTATGGTATGGTGGCATGGATAAAGTAATTCGTGCAAACAATCGTTCGCCGCTTCGCTTCCAAAAGAGGGAAGAAGAGGTTAATACGTAACAATTTTGGAGACACTGATTCTGATGAAATGAACTTATGCGGCGCTTTTATTTCAAGAAATCTTACTTGAGAATATTAGCAATGGATTAATGACATTTACAGGAGGTGTCTTTTTTTGCGTGTAAAAGTGAAAATTGTATGTCAACAGTGCGGAGAATGTTTTATTCTGTGTGGCAGAGAAGTACAAGGTAAACTTGAAACTGGGTTTAAACAATGTCTTTGTGATAATCAACTGCATTTTGAAATTGAGCAACAAATATTTTAATTACGAAAGAATTGGTAAGCATGTATAAGACTTCTTTCTTCTTGTCACACTAACGGCAAGGATAAGAAGAAAGGAGACTTGAAAGTATATGTATAAGCGATTAAGCGCTGTATTGTTTCCAGTCATGACGGTGTTGTTAATAGGTGCTATGGTATGGGGTTATCAAGAAAATCAAGAGAAAAATTCAATTCTGATCAAAGCGGAAAATCAATATCAACGAGCATTTCACGATTTGTCTTATCATGTTGATCGACTACATGGAGAAATTGGGAATACGTTAGCAGTTAATTCAGCTTCGAGGTCTATGCATCGAAAAGGGTTGGTTAATGTATGGCGAATGACTAGTGAAGCTCAGAATGAAATCAATCAACTACCCCTCGCATTGTTACCTTTTAACAAAACGGAAGAGTTTTTATCAAAAATCTCTAAATTCTCATATCAAACATCGATCCGGGATTTAGATAAGGAACCTTTAAGTGAACAGGAATTCAATACTTTAAAGGTGCTATATAAGAATTCAGCTCAAATATCTAAGGAATTACAGGCAGTACAAGATAAAGTAATCAAGAATAGGATACGTTGGATGGATGTAGAAGCAACGATTGCCAATGAAGATCAGATGGAAGATAACAGTGTCATTGACGGATTTAAATTAGTGGATAAAACGGTAGGTGAATATCCCGATTTGGATTGGGGACCATCCGTTGCTTCAATAAATGACAAACGCTCTGTGAAAAAATTAGATGGGGTTCCGGTGACGGAAGAAGATATTCGGCGAAAATCCATCAAATTTGCTGATCTCGGGTCAAACGTTGAGGTGCAAATTACGGAAAATGGGAAGGGTACGGAATGGGCTTCTTATACAGCTCAAACAAAGAGTAGTAAGGGTAAGGCTGCTACAATTTCTATGGATTTCACTAAAAAGGGCGGCTTGCTAATTTCGTATTCTGATAATCGTAAAGTTGGGAACAAAAAAGTAGATATGGAGCAAGCCAGGGATAAAGTAAATAAATTTCTAGTTAATAAGGGTTATCATGAAATGACACCTATTATGTATGATGAGTATGGAAATATGGGTACATTCACATACGTGCGTAAGCAGGATGGGGTGCTCATTTACCCCGAGAAGATGACTGTTCGAGTGGGGCTTGATAATGGTGAAGTAACAGGGTTCCAAGCCAGTGAATTCGTGTATGAGCAGCAGAATAACCGTAAAATACCTCCAGCAAAGCTTAACCTTGAAGAAGCGAGAAAGATGTTAAATCAAGAATTCACAGAGAATTACAATCGTAAGTCCTTAATCGAAGATGAATATTCAAAGGAAGTTTTATGTTATGAGTTTGGTGGAAAAGTGAATGGAACAAATTATAGAGTATTTATTAATGCTGAAGATGGTTCAGAAGTAAGTGTTGAAGAAATAAGAACTCCTGTAAAATAAGGGCTGCAAATCATATAACGACATTCGGATAAGTACTTTACTCGAATGTCGTTTTTCTGTGCAAAAATACATGTTATAATTAAGAATATGTCATAATTTAATGATGGTGGTGAGTAGGCTTGTATCCAAAGGTAACTGAAATTTTTTATATTCACATAGACTCTGATGACAATAAAGATGGTACAGTTGTGTACAAATCAAGACTTTCAGATATTGATGAAGAGTCCTTCTTGATCGAGATGCCTATGAATGAATCGAATGGAAAATTAAAAAAATTATATTTCGGTGATGAATTATCCGTTGAATACATAACGGAAGGTGGGATTAAAAATTATTTCAATACGTATGTATTGGGTTTCAAGGAAGATGTTATTCGAATGGTTCGAATTCACAAACCGCATCTTGATGATATTTCGAAAATACAACGTCGAACCTATTTTCGTGTGAATGCGAATCTTGAGATTGCTATTAAGAAAGAAAACAATATGCGATTCATTACGCATACAGAAGATGTGAGTGGTGGTGGGATATCATTCTTTTCAGAAGCGAAATATAGTCTTAAAGAAGGAGATATATTATCTTGTTGGTTATTGATTCCTTATAAGAATGGTTCGGTTGAGCATGTTCCTTTTATAGCGGAAATAGTCAGAGTTAAGAATGGTGATCAGAATCGGAATATCGCCATGTTGAAATTTACGGACATTTTTCATTCGGAACGGCAAAAGTTAATACGGTATTGTTTTGAGCGACAAATAGAGTTTCGTAACCGTTAATCGATAGTATAAAAGAAGTATATCTTAGATATACTAATCGAAAATTATCGGGAGATTAGCGTATGGAAGACGAACAACATGATAATCAACAGGAAATAAACGACTTCGATAAATGGTTCACATTGAGTAGTAAAATTGCGAAATATGTGTTCATAACGTTGCTTTGTATGATGGTTATTCTTCAATTGGGCCTACATAGTCCAACATTACGAATTTTTATATCATCAGTATACAAGTTGGACGGTGAACCTATGATCGATCAGAGTGTAAATGATTGGTAGATCATTTTATTCGGTTCTGTTTTGCAAGAATACACTATATATGATATAATCTTTACGTCGCAGGCATTGCCTGCTTTTTTCTTGAGTTAATGTTATGGGGAATACTCCATTGGTTAGGCAGGTGACAGATATGAACAACAGAATCAATATTGCAATTGATGGTCCAGCAGGTGCAGGGAAGAGTACTGTTGCACGCTTAGTGGCAAATCAATTGTCGTACATATATGTTGACACGGGTGCCATGTATCGAGCTGTAACCTGGTTTTTGACGAAACATGGAGTAGGACCAGAAGTGCCAGATCAGGTACTTGAACATGTGCAACATATGCTCATTGAATTAACGCCAGATCATGGTGGACAACGTGTATGGGTTAATGGAGAAGATGTCACATCTTATATTCGTACACCACAAGTTAATGGATTAGTATCCCGATATGCGCAAATCGAGGGGCTGCGAACTCATTTAGTGCAACTTCAGCGGCAAATGGCTTTGCGTAAAGGCGTCGTAATGGATGGACGTGATATCGGAACTACAGTACTTCCAGATGCTGAGGTCAAAATTTTTATGACTGCTACTGTGAAAGAACGTGCTCTACGTCGCTTCAATGAAATGAATGATGCAGAACGAACGTCACTTGAACAACTTGAGAAGGATATTTCAATGCGTGATACTTTGGATGAACAGAGGGAAATATCTCCTTTACGTCGTGCTGAAGACGCCATTCTCCTAGATACAACCGAGATGAATATTCATCAAGTTGTGGAAAAGATTGTTTCACTTTGCAGAAGTCAGATGGATGGAGAGAGATTACGATGATCTATGTCTTTTGCAGAGGATTATTGCGATTGATATTTGCAGTTCTATATCGTTTAGAATCGATTGGCAAAGATAACGTCCCTGATAATGGTGGCGTACTGTTGTGTGCAAATCATATCAGTATGATGGATCCAATCACTGTGGGAATTAAATTGAAACGTCAGGTTAAATATATGGCCAAAGCGGAATTATTTGAAATTCCTGTATTCGGTCCATTGCTTCATCAATTAGGAGCATTCCCTGTGAAACGTGGCGGATTTAGTAGAGATTCAATTCGTATGGCAATCAAAATCTTGCAACAGGGTGAAATGATGGGGATCTTCCCGGAAGGTACCCGCAATTCAACATCAGGAACAGCTAAGAAAGGGGCCGCAAGTTTTGCGCTCCGTAGCAAAGCAACAGTTATCCCTGTGGCGATCTTAGGGGAATACAAGTTATTTCGAAAAATGAAGGTTGTATACGGAGTACCTGTAGATTTATCAGAGTTTATGGATGAGACTGCCTCAGGTGATCAGCTAGAGGCTGTAACGGAAGTGATTATGTCACGTATTCATGAAATGCAAAAAACAGGTCAACCCACAACACATTAGATTTCTTTGCATGAAGTATGACGCTTTATGGAAAGATACTAGAAAATGAATGTTTTGAACACTGCATAGCAGGTTTAAATAAATGGGATTTTGAATTGAGGAGGGCATTGATATGTCGGAAGAAATCAAGAATGAAGAAGTAGTTGAAGTATCAAACCAAGAGGAATTGGACAAAGGTGTATCCGTGAAAAAAGGGGATACAGTGAAAGGGACGATCGTCAAACTAGAAGATAACCAAGCTTATGTAAGCATTGGATATAAATATGACGGTGTGATTCCGGTTCGTGAGTTATCTTCTGTACAAGTTGATAACGCATCTGATGCCGTTGCAATCGGCCAAGAAGTTGAATGTAAAGTTGTCAGCATTGACGATGAGAAAGAAAGATTACTTCTTTCCAAACGCGCTATTGATAGTGAAAATGGCTGGGAAGAACTAGAAAAACATTTTACAAGTCAAGAAATCATTGAAGTTGTAGTTTCTGACGTTGTTAAAGGTGGTCTAGTAGTAGATGTTGGGGCTCGTGGATTCATTCCAGCTTCTATGGTTGAACGCCATTTCGTTGAAGATTTCAGTGACTATAAAGGTCGCACATTGCGCGTGAAGGTGAAAGAACTTGATCGTGAGAACAACAAAGTAATCTTGTCGCAAAAAGATGTTCTTGATGCTGAATTTGAAGTGAATAAACTGAAAATCATGGCTGACTTGAAAGAAGGTCAAGTGATCGAAGGTACTGTTCAACGTCTTACTCAATTTGGTGCATTTGTAGATATCGGTGGCGTAGATGGATTGGTTCATGTATCTGAAATCGCATGGAGCCGTGTTGAGAAACCTTCTGATGTTATTTCTGAAGGCGAACAAGTTAAAGTTAAGGTACTTAAAGTTGATTCTGAAAAAGGAAAAATCAGCCTTAGTATCAAAGCAGCTCAACCAGGTCCTTGGGAGAATGCTACTAGTCAGTTTAATGCTGGTGATATTGTAACTGGTGAAGTTAAACGTCTTGCAGCTTTCGGTGCATTTGTTGAATTAACTCCAGGTGTTGAAGGACTAGTTCATATCTCACAGATTTCTCATAGCCACATTGCTTCTCCACAAGAAGTATTACAAGAAGGATAACAAGTTCAAGTTAAAATTCTTGAATTGAATGCTGATGAGAAGAGAGTTAGCCTGAGCATCAAAGAAACACAAGACGCTCCTGCTCATGAAGCAAAAAATGATAAACCAAGAGCTCCTAGAAATAGTAGAGAACCAAAAGTAGAAATTAACAATCCGAACGTATCACTTTCAAATGAAGGTCTAAGTTTCACACTTGGCGACCTATTTGGTGATAAGCTAGATAAATTTAAATGATCGGGATCTGATAATTTTTAAAATCGGCGAACCCTCCCGCGGGTTCGCCGATATTTTTTTATATTTATATATGACGGATTGTCAAATTAATCGCAATATTCGACTTTGACAATCGGTCATATATAATAAAATATTACGAATTTAGAAAGGTTAGCAAAGGTTAACGTTTTTTGCTATGATGATAATCGTAAGAATTGAAGGAGGAATGTATGATGGCAAGACCTGTAGTTGCGATCGTGGGTAGACCAAATGTAGGGAAATCAACGATATTTAATAGGTTAATTGGTGATCGGTTGGCTATAGTTGAAGATAAACCAGGTATTACACGTGACCGAATATATGGCATTTCAGATTGGAATGGTAAAAGTTTCAGTGTCATTGACACGGGTGGGATTGAAATCGACGGAGAAGACATGATGTTGAAATCGATCCGGATGCAAGCTGAGCTTGCTATTGAAGAAGCCGACGTTATCGTGTTTATGTGTGACGCTAAGACGGGAATAACGTTAGCGGATGAGGAAGTTGCTCAACTGTTGTTCCGTTCTGGAAAGCCTGTCGTACTAGCTATCAATAAAGTGGATAACATCAAAAAGGTCGAAGATACATACGAATTCTATAGTCTTGGATTCGGTGATCCAATTGGTATATCGGGAAGTCATGGAACAGGGATTGGTGATCTTCTTGATGCAATTGTCAATAATCTACCTGATCTAATTGAAGAAGAATATGATGAGGACGTCATTAAGGTAGCCTTAATTGGACGACCAAACGTAGGGAAATCATCGCTTGTTAACGCTATACTAGGTGAAGAACGTGTAATCGTGAGCGATGTCCCAGGTACGACTCGCGATGCAATTGATACTCCTTTTGAACGTGATGGGCAACGCTATGTCATTATCGATACAGCGGGTATGCGTAAACGTGGAAAAGTATATGAGAATACTGAAAAATATAGTGTAATGCGAGCTATGAGAGCCATTGAAAGAGCAGATGTGGTACTTGTGGTAGTTAACATTGAAGAAGGCATAATCGAACAAGATAAGCACATTGCTGGTTATGCTTATGAGGCAGGAAAAGCTTCAATCTTCGTCGTAAATAAATGGGATGTGGTCGAAAAAGACGATAAAACCATGAAAAATTTCGAGACTAAAATCAAAGATCACTTCTTGTTTATGACCTATGCTCCAATTGTATTTCTATCAGCTAAGACGAAACAACGTCTGCAAAAATTATTGCCAGTTGTGAAGCATGTTGCCCAACAACACGCATTACGCGTACAAACACATATCTTGAATGATGTAGTTTCTGATGCGGTAGCTTCCAATGCACCACCAACAGATAAAGGGCGTAGATTACGCATTAACTATGCGACTCAAGTGGCAACGAAACCACCAACGTTTGTTGTGTTCGCGAATGATCCTGAGTTGATGCATTTCTCTTATGAGCGTTATTTAGAGAATAAAATTCGCGCTGCATTTGATTTTGAAGGGACGCCGATACGGATATTCACCCGGCGTAAGTCCGATGAAAGCTAGGTGATGTAGGTTTGTTGATACAAATAATCACACTCACAATTTGTTATTTATTGGGTTCTATCAGTTTTAGTGTTTTATTGGCAAAGATGCTCAAGGGGATCGATATACGTCAATATGGTAGTGGAAACGCTGGAGCTACAAATACTTTGCGTGTATTAGGGAAAGGACCAGCAATAGTTGTTCTTTTACTTGACGTACTTAAAGGAATCGTAGCAGTTTGGATTGGTAAATGGCTAGGCGGAGATGAAGCGTGGATTCCGGCATTATGCGGGATTGCTGCAATTATGGGCCATAACTGGCCCATTTACTTCAATTTCCGTGGAGGTAAAGGAGTTGCGACAACGATTGGTGTGATGGCCACATTAAGTTTTTTACCTGCACTCTTGGCTGGAATTATTGCTATTATATCGATTGTATTAACAAGATATGTATCCCTCGGGTCGTTAATACTCGTGTTACTCACACCCGTATTTTTATTAATTCTAGGTGGATACCCACAACCAGTATTCTGGACCAGCATCATCATTGCCATATTTGTCTTCTGGCGACATAGAAGTAATATAGTGAAAATTGTACAGCATCGCGAGAATAAAATTGGTTCAGGGGGATCTGGCAAAGGAGGAAAACATGTTGTCTAACAAAGTTTCCGTACTAGTTGCAGGAAGTTGGGGAACAGCACTTGCCAGCGTTCTAGCTATGAATCATAATAATGTCGTCCTATGGAGTCGTAATTTTGAACAAGTGAAAGAGATAAATGAGTTCCATACGAACAGCAAATACTTACCTGGAATTACCTTGGCCTCTAATATAACGGCTACAACCAGCATGAAAGCTGCTGTAGAAAACTCTAGCGCTGTTATTTTGGTTGCACCATCCTCTGCAATGAGAGAGGTCACAAGTGAACTGAAGAATTATTGGAACAAGGACATGCTTTGTGTTCATGCAACTAAGGGATTCGAGACAGAGAGTCTAAAGAGGATGTCCACCGTTATTGCTGAAGAACTTGACTGCAGTGAAGGAGACATCGTTGTCTTATCAGGTCCAAGTCATGCTGAGGAAGTTATTCGTCGTTGTCCTACTACGGTTGTTGTTGCATCGCTAAACAAATCAGCGGTTGAAAGAGCGCAAGAATTATTTATGAATTCTTATTTCCGTGTGTACACCAATCGCGATATGATTGGGGTTGAGTTAGCGGGAGCACTTAAGAATATTATTGCCCTTGGTGCAGGAATGTCTGATGGACTAGGGTTTGGAGATAATGCGAAGGCAGCATTAATGACTAGAGGTCTAGCAGAAATATCTAGAATTGGTGTTGAACTTGGCGCGAACCCACTCACCTTCTCAGGACTAGCGGGTATCGGTGATTTGGTTGTGACCGCTACGAGTCAGCATAGTCGAAATTGGCGTGCTGGATCATTGATCGGTAAAGGGAATAAACTGGACGACGTTCTAGAATCTATGGGGATGGTTGTGGAAGGTATTCGTACTACAGCGGCAGCTCATAGTCTTTCGATTCAACATGGAGTCCAAATGCCTATAACAGATCAGATTTATAATGTACTATTCAAAGAGATGGACGCAAGAGTGGCTGTTGAAACATTAATGGGTCGTGATCCGAAGACAGAAATGGAAAACATTCGCTTGGAGACTTGGGAGCAGTGGCATACTTAAGTACTATTCACCTTTTTTGACCTATTCTCATATGATGGTGTGAGGATTGTCGGAGGAGGGATAACATTTGAGTAACAATATACCCAAAGATGCGCTGAATGCGATTAATAAAAAAAATGGAAAACAAATTTCTGAGAATGCAGTTAAGAAACTCGCCAGCACGGTAAAACCGTCGACAATGCAGAGTGAGGTACAACTACGTCAATTAATCAAGCAAGTGTCTGCCATGGCGAATGTGCCCGTCAGTGAAAGTACAATAAAAGATATTGTGAGTGCAGTCAAAAAAAGTGGTATGGATCCCCAAAGTATGGAATCATTGATGAAAATGATGATAAAGAAATAGGATCATGTTTCAGTAGGATAGGATTTGACGATATGGACAAAACAGATTGAAGTGGTTATTTCAATCTGTTTTGTCCTATTTTTGCGAAATGGGACATGTTTCATGTTATAATAACCTAAATAAAATGGTCGAAAGAATGGAGAATTTATTCTATGGATGCAATGACAAAAATGTGGGTATCCCTCATCGCCATATTAATAATGGGTTGTTCTGTATTTCTTATAACATTTGCTCGGAGTAAAACAAAAGGGATCATTCGAGGAATATTGTCAGTTCTTGCCTTTGTTTTTATGCTTGTTGGATTCCTTGGCGGGTTAGTGTCTTTAATTTAAATCCTACATCTGTAACTATATAAGAGGGTTGGTGAAATGTGAGATGGAACCATCATTACAACTCATTGGAAGAACTATAACGAAAACGGTGGAACCGAAGGTTGGAGATTCTATTCTTCAACATGCGATTCAACATGGTGTTGATTGGCAGCATCTTTGTACTCGTGGGACTTGCGCTCGCTGTAGATGTTTGATCGAAGCGGGTTCAGAATATTTGGAGGATCCAACCGAAGCAGAATATCGTCGTCTTGATCCGGAAGAGTTCGAAGAAGGTTACCGGTTAGGATGTCAGTCCATAGTGAAGCAAGTTGGAGAGATAAAGGCGCGTAATAAAACTTATTTTTAAAAATATAAGAAAGTATATGTTTCACTTGATTTGAATGAGGGAAGTGACCTTAATGCATCATCTAACAAACGAATTGCAGCAGGTATTGAAGATGACTGCAAAATGTTTGAATTCTACTAACCAAAAGTGGCTATTAGGCGGGAGTTGTAGCTTGATCTTGCAGGAAGTGAAAGTCCATATCCCTCCACGTGATATTGATTTATATGCAGACGCTAAGGCGGTTGAAATGCTACATACAGCAATTAAAAAATGGTCGGTAGATGAACAAGAATTGAATAAAGAAGGATTATATTCATCCATTCTTAGTCATTATGTATTAAACGATGCACAGATTGAGTTGGTCGGAGATTTTAGAATATCTTCGAATACTTTCGAGTATAGCGTTAAAGTAGAAGATACATTGTGGACTGATGCTCCTGAGATTGAACTAGATGGTGTTCAAATGTGTTTGACACCTCTAAGTCACGAACTCATATTTAACATGCTTAGAGAGCGTATAGATAGATATGAAGCGATAGCGATGAGGATGAGAGAAGAGCTGGAGAAACATTTGCCGTTGTTAGAGAAGTTGGTACGTCATCATTGGTTAGAAGAGAACCAAATATTGTTAATCGCTAAATTATTGGAAGCTCCTACTTTACTCCGTTATATGTCTAAACGATAGTAAAGGAGTATAGAAAGGTGATCGTTATGGATCATGTTATAACATTTCAACCCGCAGGGAAAATCATTAAGGTGAGACAAGGAACTAATGTTCTAAATGCTGCTCGTAAAGCAGGCGTATATATTCCAACGCGTTGTGAAGGGAAAGCAAACTGTTTAATGTGTAAAATAAAGATTAGTGAACAATATGAATCAGCACTCTCATCTATTAGCGATGTTGAAAAACGCAAATTAGGAGCTTCTATAAACGAAGGGATACGTCTATCCTGTCAGACTATTATTCTAGATGATGTCGAGGTTACTATTCCAGAAGATCCTCTAAAGGCGGCTATTCGAAAACAACTAGAGGCTGCGAGAAATCAGGAACATGATGAGTTATGGTGAGTAATACTAGTAATTCATGTGAAGAGGATGATGATGGTTGATAACCCCCAATAGTAAAAACAAACAAAAAACATGGCTTAAATTAGGGATTGCAGTCATGATACTCATGTTGGCAACCACTGGTTGTCTATACCCTGAAGAAAATAAGGAGCAGATTTCATACCGTGAAAGTGTGAATCGTATTCAATCTGCTGTAGATGCTTATCAGAAAGATTTAGAAATATTGCCTATACTGAATGCAGATCAAGATATTCCACGCTACGAGAAATTCAGAGTGGATATGGATGCGTTAAAAAAATATGGTTATATTGATGATATGCCGCATACTGCCTTTGAAAAGGGTGGAAGTGCGTACTTCATAATAATTAATGAAGAAAGTGATCCAACGGTTCGAGTGATGGACTTAGTAACTGTTCAGAAAGTGAACGATGTTCAACAAGCTGTGAGTAAATATCAACGGGAGCATGATAACCAACTTCCATTAGGTGTTGAATTGTATCCAAATATATATAGTATAGATTTACAAAAGGCAGGTGTACCCTCCATTCGACTAGCAAGTATATTCACGAATGAGGATGTTACTTTTATGATGGATTCAGAAGGAATTGTCTATGTAGATTATGGATATGACATCATGCAAACTATTGATCTCAATGATCTTAATCCGCAAAGTAATGAAGATCTGAGAGAGTATCTTGTGAATCATTCTTATTTTGTACCTGTTAAATCACTACCCTATACTTGGAATAATGGGGCACCAGTAGCTACTACTCAATTACTGAAATAAAAGATCATTTACGTTGTAAACTTATGTAAGCTGAAAAAGAGGCTGTCCCCAAAGGAGGCCACTGAAAAATTCCAGAAACAGTTGTTAGTGTAGCCGCTACGATAACGGATTGTCCTTACAATCGCTGTTGCCCTCAGATTTCTTGATTGTATAACCCCTATAGCGGTTGAAATCCGATGGCAAAGCATATGCTTTCGTAGTAGCTTTCCTACGGAAAGCTTGTAGGCGAACGCTACCGCTTCTTCAGGACAATTCCGTTCTCTTCGCTACTTCGAATTTAACACGTGATTCTGGTTGAAGAAGTAGCCGATTTTCCAATGTCAAACATAGCATCATCTATTCGATTTTTTGCCGTGTTAATAGGGAGAACGTGGTGATTTTGAGGAGGTCTTCTTCCAAATCTATTGGCAGAAAAAGTTGGTCCATGATATATTAAATATACAAAGAAATCGCTCCTTTGGTAATGGTTGATGGTACTTCCATGTTACCAAAAAAGGGCGTTTTTTTTTGTTTTCGGTTGAAAAGTTGCAAAAATATGCATAAAGTAGCGCAGAGGACGGAACGATTGTGAAAAAGCGGCAGCGGTCGCCTTGGTCTCTGGATTTTCACCGCTAAGGGGAATCAAAAAATCTGGAGACCACAGCGATTGTAACAACGGTCCGTTCACGGAGCGTCCTCTCAGAACACCTAAACCTTCTCCTACAAAAAAACAAAAAAAAGGGGTGCCCCTAGCCATTTTCAAGACTTATGGGACAGCCCCTTTCTTTATGCTGAGGGTAACAGCGATCGTTAGGACAATCCGTTATCGTAGCGGTCACATTAATAAATATGTATTCTCGTCATACTTCATTAAAAAATCGCATATAACTGAGTTGGATAGTGTGAAGAAAGTTATACAGTTGTCCACATTTCAAAAATACCGGTCATATTGTTTTGTGAAGATACATAATATGATACTAGTCCAAATGCCCGAACGAGTAACGCCGCTTGCCGTTCTGAACCGATGTATTCTTCCAGCGGCGGACTACTAACGACATGGAAAGGCTGCTCATCCGTTGCAATGGTTGAGGCCTCAGATGGAACACGAAGCGGATGCTCTTGCAGCATTTTTCCTTCGGAGTAATATGAGGAGGGGATCTCTCTTGGAAAAGGTAGATATTTTTAAGGATATTGCTGAGCGAACAGGTGGCGATATATATTTAGGTGTCGTCGGTGCTGTTCGTACAGGAAAATCAACTTTTATCAAACGATTTATGGAAACCATTGTGCTACCGAACATCGCGAATGAATCAGATCGCGTTCGGGCCATTGACGAACTTCCGCAGAGTGCAGCTGGCAAAACAATCATGACTACCGAACCTAAGTTTGTCCCAAACAATGCAGTTCAGATTAATGTAGCCGAGGGCTTAGATGTGAATATTCGGCTAGTGGATTGTGTTGGGTACGCTGTGGAAGGTGCCAAGGGTTATGAAGATGAGAATGGTCCAAGAATGATCTCTACTCCATGGTTTGAGGAACCGATTCCGTTCCAAGAAGCTGCAGAGATCGGTACAAGAAAGGTCATTCAAGAACACTCAACATTGGGTGTAGTGGTCACGACAGATGGCTCCATTGCTGAGATATCTCGAAGTTCATATGTTGAAGCAGAAGAACGTGTCATTGCAGAGTTGAAAGAAGTAGGCAAGCCATTTGTGTTGGTCATTAACTCAACACGCCCACGAAGTGAAGAAGTACTTCAATTACGCAGTGAATTAGCGGTGAAATATGATATTCCAGTTATATCTTTAAGTGCCGCGACAATGACTGAAGAAGACGTAACGGGTGTCTTACGTGAGGTGTTATATGAATTTCCAGTGCATGAAGTGAATGTGAATCTTCCTAGCTGGGTTATGGTCTTAAATGATAAGCATTGGCTGCGTAATAATTACGAGAATTCTGTCCGTGATACGGTAAAAGATATTCGCCGCTTACGGGATGTGGACCGTGTCGTAACTCAGTTTATGGATTATGAATTTATTGACCGTGCAGCTCTTAGTGGGATGAATATGGGTCAAGGTGTTGCTGAGATTGATCTATTCGCTCCTGATGAAATGTACGATCAGATATTAATGGAAGTCGTTGGGGTCGAAATTCGTGGTAAGGATCATTTACTCCAATTGATGCAGGAATTCTCACATGCCAAGAGGGAATATGATCGTTTCGCAGAAGCTTTGGAAATGGTCAAGACGACTGGATATGGCATTGCAGCCCCTTCGCTTGCGGAGATGACTTTAGATGAACCAGAATTGATTCGTCAAGGATCTCGATTCGGTGTTCGGTTAAAGGCGACTGCCCCATCGATTCATATGATTCGAGTAGATGTGGAATCGGAGTTCTCACCTATCATTGGAACTGAGAAACAGAGTGAAGAACTTGTGCGTTATCTGATCCAGGATTTCGAGAACGATCCGATAAAGATATGGGATTCAGACATCTTTGGTCGTTCATTACACTCTATAGTGCGTGAAGGAATCCAAGGGAAAATTGCTATGATGCCTGATAATGCTAGATATAAGCTTCAAGAAACATTGGGAAGAATCATTAATGAAGGATCAGGCGGATTAATTGCTATTATCTTATAACCTTTTGATCGTCAATAGCCGTATGCAGGAATGTATCCCTGCATACGGTTTATTCGTATTGTACTTACAACGCTTCTGAGTAATGATTGCCAAAATCTATATAAATAGAGTAGTATATTCTCATGGTTACACCTCGCTAGGGATGTGAAATCAATGTCAAACGATTAGATAATTGGTCATAGTTTAACGAATATAATGGTGAAAAGACCTAAAATACTTGATATTATAGGTTCACTGTATTACTATAAATTTGTTCCGCGCTCTTGGTTTATTATTGAAAAGGGCGATTATGTCTGTAAAAAAAGCTATTGTAGAGTATATTTTGCGACAAAACGGAAACAAAGAATAACAATCGATCTCATTTCTTGCTGGGGAGGTGAATAGAAATGAATAAATCGGAATTGATTTCCCAAGTAGCTGAAACATCGGAATTATCGAAGAAGGATGCTACAAAAGCAGTAGATGCTGTATTCGAAGCGATTTCCGTAGCGCTACAAAATGGCGACAAAGTGCAACTTGTAGGATTCGGGAACTTTGAAGTGCGTGAACGTTCTGCACGTAAAGGACGTAATCCACAAACAGGTGAAGAAATCGAAATCGCTGCGAGCAAAATCCCTGCATTCAAACCAGGTAAAGCGCTTAAAGACGGAATTAAATAAGATTTCCACAAAATCCATAGAACAAGATTGTATGATTAAAAGGAAGGTCCGTGACGTTTGTTCACGGCCTTTTCTTTTCTAAATATAAGAAAGTACAAGTTTCACTCGATACTCTATTTCTTATATTTCGGCAGAGACGGATACCTTAAAGTGATACGAAGTATCACTAACATCGGAAGGGTATACTCCTTGAACGAGGACGGCATAGCCATTTCTGCTTGATAAAGACTATAAAAAGGGAGGGAAGTAGATCGTGGAAACAAATAATGATGATTTTATAGTTGTCAAAGCAAAAGAGAATGGTGTTCAGGTCATCGGACTTACACGAGGACAGGATACAAAGTTCCATCACACTGAGAAATTGGATAAAGGTGAAGTGCTTATTGCTCAGTTCACAAGCCATACCTCAGCTGTAAAGATCCGTGGGAAAGCTGAAGTGTTAACAAAGCATGGTAAAGTTGAGAGCGAGAGTTAAAAAGCAGGCATAGCCTGCTTTTTTTGTTTGTACAATGAGGTAAGGGATCTAATCGTGAGATCGATGATAATTAGAGTGAAATGGTGAAAGGAGCACAACAGATGAATCGATGGGTTGGTTTGTGTTGTTCATTATTTCTATGCATAGGGGTATTGATTGTTCTACCCAAGCTATTTACATTTCAACCCTCACTTGCGCAACTGAAAGGTAATATTATGGTATTTAATCCTCATTCAAGCATGGTTCTTACTAACGACAACCTTGTTGACACGCTTAGTTCTCTCCCTTTAACAGTACTTATAAGTAGGGTGGAATGGAGTAAATCGATTCTATCGTTAGATTTAAAAGTAGTGTCTTCAGATGATACTGTTGAAGATATTTATGAGAATTTGGCCGAAGTTATTTCCTTCAGCTTCGAGAATACTACTAATGTGGATAGATTGATGTTGAGGCTTGTTGTTGAGAATAAATGGTTGAATACGCGTCATTTACTATTGGCTGCGGATGTGAGTCGACCTCAATGGAGCACTGAAATGACTCAGGCATTGAAGGGTAATGGAGAAAACCCACTTCCAGAACATTTGTTACATACATTTCACATGACAGAAACCAAACTATGGCGTAATCAGTTTTATAGACATTGATCAAGCTAAAAAGATAGAAGAACCACTGTGCGTGCTGAATAGACATGTGCTATAATAGTCGAGATTGTAAAGACTAGAATGAGTGTTAAAGTTATCAGCTCGGAGGCTAACAATGAAATCTTACCGCATTCCCCAACTCGCAAGTAGCTATATCGAGTATGACATGATAGAACAAAATACGAAATTGCCTAATTTCCCGGATGCCCGTGTCCATTTATTATATATTTTTTTGAATGTGGGTGGCCGTATATCATGGGTTAACACAGAGCTTTATGCTATGGTGACATCCCTGATCCAGATGGGGCTTGATACACATGAGAGTATCGATACAGAGCAAGGCAGTCAATCAGAGGGTCTCATGCGTTCACGTCAATTGAAAGTATTGGCAGGTGATTATTATAGTAGTCGTTTCTATCAGCTACTGTCTGATCAAGGCCAAGTTGAGGTCATAACATTATTAAGTAGATCAATTTGTGATTTGAATAAAATGAAAATGAGTCATTACATCAATATACAAAATCAAGAACTGAATTCAGAACATTATCTGCAGCAAAAGGTACAGCTGAATATGCAGCTGTTTCTTTCTTTTGCACCCATGATTGAAGATTCGTTGCATGTGATATGGGAAAAGTTATTACATGATTTCAGTCTGTGTGAGACGATCACCAATGAAATCGAACATAACTTAACTGCTAGGCCGTATATCTCAACTGAACAATTGATGGTCATACTGCGTGATGCGGTAGAACGGATCCAATTATTAAGTGAGGGTCTTAATGGGGATATTACCTCCTCTAATATTGGACAAGTATTAGAACCATTTCAGAAGTTATTAAATTGTACTAGAACTATGGCAAGAGAGGGATAGGGTGAATTGAATGAAACGTAATACCTCTGATCAACATGTTGGTGTTGTACAGGAAGTGGAAAAGGATGTGCCTAAAGAACAGTTCGTACAATCTGTTTTTGAGAGTATTGCTACGAAATATGACGTGATGAATGATATCTTAAGTTTTCGCAGACATAAAGCATGGCGAAAATTCGCAATGGCAAGAATGGATATGAAACAGGGTGAGAACGCTGTTGATATCTGTTGTGGAACATGTGATTGGACACTTAGTTTAGCTGAGGCAAGTGGATCAGGGAAGATCATCGGGCTGGATTTCAGTCCAAGTATGCTTGAAGTGGGTCGTCGTAAAGTGAATAATCATAAATTAGCTGAGAACATCACGTTAATCGAAGGTAATGCCATGAGTCTCCCTTTTGAAGATCATAAGTTCGATTATGCAACAATTGGGTTTGGATTACGGAATGTTCCGGATCTTGTACAGGTTCTACATGAAATGAAACGAGTTGTCAAGCCTGGTGGAATGGTAGTCTGTCTTGAACTATCGAAGCCTACATGGCAGCCATTTAAGGGTATTTACTATTTCTATTTTGAAAAAATACTACCAAACTTAGGTAAATTATTCGCCTCAAGATATGAACAGTATAAATGGTTACCTGTCTCAGTCTCTTTATTTCCTGGGAGAGATGAACTTGCAAAGATATTTGAACAAGTCGGACTTCAGCATGTCGAAGCTCACCCCCTAACTGGTGGAATAGCAGCATTACATATTGGGATTAAGGAGATTTAGCATGTTTAAAAAAATTGCAGTATATCTTGAAATGATTAAAATTGAGCATACCCTATTTACACTACCATTTGCGTTCATGGGTGCTTTACTTGGCTCGGTTACGGTTCACGGTGAACTCCCAACATGGGCACAGATCGGTTGGATTGTGATGGCATTATTTGGTGCTAGAAGTGCAGCATTTGGCTTAAATAGAATTATTGATCAGGTAATTGATAAGAAGAATCCACGTACGGCTAATCGAGCTATTCCAGCTGGATTACTTAAAACGATGGAAGTGTTAATCTTTACAATTGTATCATTCATCCTATTATTCTGGGCAGCCTATGAATTGACGCCGCTTTCCGTGAAGTTATTACCAATTGCGGTATTTATGCTTGTTATCTATTCCTACACGAAACGTTTTACGTGGCTATGCCATGTTGTTCTTGGGTTGACTACATCTCTGGCAGCGCTTGGTGGCTGGGTTGCTGTCACGAATAGTGTGGACTCAAGTGCTTTCATATTTTATATCACATTGTCCTTTTGGACTGCTGGTTTTGATATTATCTATGCCATTCAGGATATGGAATTTGATAAAAAAGAAGGATTATATTCTATTCCAGCACGTTTCGGTATTCATAAATCATTGCAGGTTGCCCGTGTTTTTCACGTGATTACAGCGATCGGTTTTATCACTCTTTACTTTACAACTTCTTTGAACTGGTGGTATTTCGTAGGAATTATAATATCATGTGGTATTTTAATTTATGAACATCTTATTCTTTCACCAAAAGACATGAGTAAATTGCAAACCGCTTTCTTCACGATGAATAGTGTTCTAAGTATCATAGTGTTTGTGTTCACACTGGTTGATTTGGTGGTGCTAACAGGTTGAATATCCTAGGAAGGAAACAAAGGTGGGTTGTTGGCATAACTGGGGCTAGCGGTTCTATTTATGGTATTAGACTGATTGAGACCTTGTTAGCTAATCATCTAGATGTACATATCGTAATATCTCAAGCAGGTTGGCGTGTGTTGCAGGAGGAGTTGGATTGGAGTACTACTGATCGAGAAGGGATCTTGAATGAGAAGTTTGGACATTATCCTGGAGTGTATCAGTACCATCCAAATTCAGATATTGGTGCGTCGATTGCGAGTGGGTCTTTTCAAGTGGATGGAATGATTATTGCACCATGTTCGATGGGAACCTTATCCGCTGTTGCAAATGGTTCATCTGATAACTTACTATCCCGGGCAGCCGATGTTATGCTTAAAGAAGGACGTCCATTAGTGATTGTACCTCGTGAAACGCCACTTCATGCTATTCATTTAGAGAATATGCTAAAGTTGGCTAGACTTGGGGTGAGATTGATTCCAGCGATGCCAGCTTTTTATTTCCATCCCCAGAGTATAAACGACTTGATTGATTTCGTTGTGGGTAAAGTACTCGATAATCTCCGCATTGATCATCAATTATTCAAAAGATGGGAGGGTTGACGATGGGCTCACAGGATAATGACAAGACCGTTCTTGGCAAAATCCAATATACAAATGCTTGGCCTATTTTTTATTATTTTGAACCAGACTCGTTGCATGGCACTGTGGAGATGATAACAGATGTTCCTTCTATACTAAATAGAGGGATGGGTGAAGGTCAGATTGATATTGGAGCCTTATCTTCGTTCGCCTATGGGGAGATATCAGATTCATTATTGTTACTGCCGGACTTATCTGTTAGCGCAGATGGCCCTGTACATTCCATCCTATTATTCTCTAAGGTACCTTTAGAATATATTATTAATGGTAGAATTGCTGTGACCAATACATCAGCCTCCTCCACTAATTTACTAAAAATATTAATGAGTAAAGCATTGGAGGGGAATCCGGAATATATCACTGTGGATCCAGATCTCAGTCGTATGATGGAAGTTGCAGATGCTGCACTCCTCATTGGAGATCATGCGATTAAGGCTTCTTGGGAAGATCATGGGTTGTATGTGACAGACCTAAGTGAACTTTGGAATCAGTGGACAGGGTTTAGCATGACCTTTGCAGTATGGGCTGTACATCGTGATGCCGCTGAGAATAAACCTGAAGTCATTCGAGAGATCGTAGATGCTTTACTTGCAAGTAAACGTCAGAGTTTATCAGATTTATCTCCTATAGTTTATGAAGCTATGAAGACTATTGGTGGAACAATGAAATATTGGCAGCGTTATTTCGAGAATCTATGTTACGATTATGGGGCTAGACAACGACAGGGGCTAGAACTATATTTTCGTTATGCTTACGAACTAGGGCTTATATCTCATGAAGTGACTATGGAATTATGGCAAGAGAAAACGCGAATACAGGTGAAAGAATGAAAAAACTAGATATGTTCGGATTGTTAAAAAAAGATATGGCATACATAGAAGAGGAACTCTTTCGTAGTATGAGTGGCGATGAGCTTATTCATGAGACATCACTTCATCTTCTAAAAGCAGGTGGGAAGAGGTTACGTCCTGTCTTTGTATTGTTAGGAGGTAAATTTGGTGAATACGATCTAGAGAAGCTGATGCGAGTAGCGGTTCCCCTTGAATTGATTCACATGGCTTCGCTCGTTCATGATGATGTCATTGATGATGCGGATACTCGTCGAGGACAACTCACTGTGAAGGCGAAATGGGATAATAAAATCGCCATGTATACAGGGGATTACATTTATGCTAAAGCGCTAGATATCGTGTCACAGCTTCCAAATCCTTTAATCCATCAAATATTATCTAAAGCTATGGTTGAGATGTCCATCGGAGAAATGGAGCAAATTCGAGACTTTTTTAATACAGGACAAAGTGTACGACGATACATGCTTCGTATTCGTCGCAAGACAGCATTATTGATTGCTGTAAGTTGTCAACTAGGTGCTGTCGCTGCAGAGGCAGACTCTAAAATTAGTAGCCTTCTTTACCGATATGGATATTATGTGGGGATGGCTTTTCAGATACAAGATGATTTACTAGATCTTTGCGGAACTGAGAAGCAAATTGGCAAACCACCTGGAAGTGATATTCGTCAGGGAAATATAACCTTACCTGTGATTTATGCACTACAAGATCTTGAAGTCCGGCAATCATTAATTGATGAATTAGCTCATATCCATCAATTGAATGGACAATGTGATGTTGCTAAAGCAATATCTCTAATAAAAAGTAGTTCAGGCATTAGCAGATCGGAACAATTAGCTACTAGGTATATTAACAAGGCTTTGGAAGTATTAGCTGAACTTCCAGATCTCAAAATTAAACGAAATTTGAAGGATATAGCTCACTTTGTTACAAGAAGATCATATTGAAAATGGAGAGTGGATCCCGTGGAACGTACTTTTCTAATGATTAAACCTGATGGTGTACAACGTGGATTAGTGGGTCGAATCATAAGTCGTCTTGAAGATAAGGGCTTTACTTTAGTCGCATGTAAGTTTGTTCAAGTAACTATAGAACAAGCAGAATTTCATTACAATGAGCATGTGGGAAAAGACTTCTTCCCTAATCTTGTTAGAATGATCACTTCAGGACCGGTTCTAGCCATGGTATGGGAAGGTGATGACATCATTACTTTATCTCGTATTCTTATTGGTAAAACGAATGTCAGAGAAGCACAACCAGGTACGATTCGCGGAGATTTTGCTGCACATACACCAAATAATTTGATTCACGGCTCGGACTCTGTAGAGAGCAGTACAAGAGAGATTCGTAATTTCTTTGATTCGAATGAACTCGTGAATTATGACAAAGGACTAAAACCATGGATATAAAACCGAAATTATTACCTCAAGATTCCCGAATAGAGAATGAAGCAGTTGATCTCGATTATGTTAAATTCATTGAGTCAATTAAGAAATCTACTGGAATTGACCTTGCGCAATATAAAGAAGGACAGATGAAGCGCCGATTGACGACACTCCGTGTTAAGCATGGTTATCAATCCTTTGATTCATTCTTTAAGGGGATGACACAAAATAAAGACCTCCTTTATGAATTTCTAGATCGAATGACGATCAATGTATCTGAGTTCTGGCGTAACCGGAACCGTTGGGAAGTTCTTCGTGATATCATTCTTCCAGAAATTATTCAGAGTAATAAGGGACGTCTCAAAATTTGGAGTGCAGCGTGCTCAACAGGAGAAGAACCTTATACATTAGCTATGATCCTAGCAGATAAAGGGCTTTTAAAGAATACAACACTTATAGCATCAGATTTAGATGATGGTGCATTAGAGAAAGCTCGTAAGGGATTATATCTGGAGCGTTCATTAAAAGATGTACCGAAGGATGTAGCTGCTAGACATTTTGTTGCAAATGGGATGCTGTACGCAATTGATGAATCTTTGAAGAAAGCTGTTCAATTTAAGAAGCAGAACTTATTATTAGACTCTTTCGAGAATTCCTATGATCTTATTGTATGTCGTAACGTAATGATCTACTTTACAGAAGAAGCTAAGAATAATCTTTATCATAAATTTGCAAAGAGTTTGCGTCCGGGTGGATATTTATTTGTAGGTAGCACAGAACAGATTTTTTCGCCAGCACAATATGATCTTGAGCCGACTGAAACATTCTTTTATCGAAAAAAGGCATAGATGATCTTTCATTAATGTATATTTCCATGAGCAGTTTGCGATACTAATATCTTATAGAATCTAATGGATGTTAGTGGAGGGATTTACTTAGTATGGATAAACGCAAGGTCATCAAAGCTTACCATCGAGGTTTCATTACAATTCAGGAATGTGGACAGATCTTAGGTTTAGAACAAGCACATCTTAATGTACTAGTTCTAAATTCTCTGAAGGATCCCAAAAATATTGAGTTGAAGAACCAACCAATCAATGGTTGACAAGCCTATGTGTTATTTGCGCCGTATCCTGTATTTGTGAGGAACGGTGCTTTTTTTATATTCAGATAAGAAAAGTGATGTTACCTTTCTTGTCAAAGTGTATGTCCTATACTATAATAAGCAAAGATATTATCGGATTTTAGCCATTTACAGTATGAAAGTCTAAAGGGGGAAAGCAACATGAGTTTACGCTATTTAACAGCGGGGGAGACTCACGGACCCCAACTCACAGCTATTATTGAAGGTTTACCTAGTAATTTAACATTAGATTTTGATGAATTGAATTTCCAACTTCATCGCCGTCAAAAGGGTTATGGACGGGGAAGACGTATGCAAATTGAGAAGGATACCGCTCAAATCGTGGGTGGAGTTAGACACGGCTACACAACAGGAGCACCATTGGCATTAGTAGTCGCTAATAATGATTGGACACATTGGCGTAATATTATGAATATCGAGCCAATTGAAGGGACAGACGAAGAGAAGAGACGTGTACACCGTCCTCGACCGGGGCATGCAGATCTTAATGGTGGACTTAAGTATAATCATAAGGATTTACGTAATGTTCTGGAACGTTCAAGTGCACGTGAGACAACAGTTCGTGTTGCTTGTGGGGCAATAGCTCGTCAATTTCTAGCAGAGTTCGGTATTAAGATTGCAGGACAAGTGATACGTATTGGTGAAATTGAGGCTCCAGCTAATAACTTATCTATTGATGAATTGATTGAACAGACAGAAGCTTCTTCAGTGAGGGTAATTGATGCTGAAACAGAGAAGAAGATGGAAGCTTACATTGATCAGATTAAGGAAGACGGAGACTCGATCGGTGGTATTGTTGAGTGTATCGTTGAAGGCGTTCCAATTGGTCTTGGTAGTTATGTTCAATATGATCGCAAATTAGATGCACGAATTGCACAAGGTGTTATGTCTATTAATGCATTCAAGGGCGTAGAGATTGGTATTGGGTTTGAAGCAGGAATTCTAAGAGGATCGCAAGTACATGATGAGATTATGTACAGTGAGGAAAAAGGGTATTATCGTGCAAGTAATCGTCTGGGTGGATTTGAAGGTGGAATGACGAATGGTATGCCCGTCGTGGTTCGTGGTGTCATGAAGCCTATTCCAACATTGTATAAACCACTGCAAAGTGTAGACATCGATACGAAGGAAGCTTTCACTGCACAAGTAGAACGTTCTGATGCATGCGCAGTTCCTGCAGCTAGTGTTGTTATGGAACATGTTGTTGCTTGGGAGATTGCTAAGGCATTCCTAGAAAAATTCGGTGGCGATTCTATGGATGAGATTAGAGCAAATTACAAGAGCTATCTTTCTCAATTGGAGAATTACTAGATATGAGAACCGTGAATGTGGATTTGGGCGATCGTTCGTATCCGATCTATATTGGATCGGGCCTATTACAACATATTGGAGAATATTTCAAAAATCACGGGATTTCTACTAAGAGCCCATTAATGATTGTGACGGATGACCATATTGCTCCAACCTACCTTTCCTCACTAGAAAGTACATTAAGCGCAGCAGGTTACGAATCCGTATCCAAAATAGTAAAAGCAGGGGAACCTTCTAAATCATTAACCGTCTTTGAAGATGTTATGACAACCGCGATCGAAGGGGGACTAGATCGTAATTCAACTGTCATTGCACTTGGTGGTGGTGTTGTAGGTGATTTAGCTGGATTCGTAGCCGCATCGTATATGAGAGGGATCAAGTTCGTTCAGGTTCCGACTACGATTCTCGCTCATGATAGCAGTGTAGGCGGGAAGGTAGCTGTTAATCATCCACTTGCTAAGAACATGATTGGGGCTTTCCATCAACCAGAACTTGTGCTCTACGATCTGGACACATTGCAGACATTACCTCCACGTGAAGTATCTGCTGGTCTAGCTGAAATGGTGAAACATGGCTTGATTCGTGATGGTGACTTCGCTAGATGGTGTAGAGAACATTCCTCAGAATTAGTAGCACTTGATCCAGATGCACTTGGTTATGGATTGGAAAGAGGTTGTAGCATCAAAGCAGATGTTGTTTCCCAAGATGAAAGAGAGAATGGTTTACGAGCAATTCTTAATTTGGGTCATACTATCGGGCATGCGATAGAAGCTGTTGCTGGATATGGAGAATACTTGCATGGTGAAGCTATTGCAATCGGGATGGCGGGATCAGCGTTACTAGCTGGTCGTCTAGGTCGTGATTCTAGTATTTACGATGAGACGGTTAGTATGCTCCAATCGCTTAAACTTCCAGTGACAATGGCAGCGCATCTATCAACGGATGATATTATAAAGGCAATGATGCATGATAAGAAATTTAGAGAAGGGCATATGCTCTTTATCATACCTGAATCGATTGGGTCGGTAAGTATTGTGAAGGATGTGCCTGTACAACTTGTTCGAGAAACAATTGATCAACTTAGAGAAGGAGGGGAAGTTCTTGTATAATCGCGGTATTCGTGGAGCAACGAGTGTAACAAAGAATGAAGAACAAGAAATAATTAAAGAAACGATGACATTACTACGAGAAATTGTGATCCGTAATGAGATTGAACCGGAAGATATCTGCAGTGTATGGATTACCATGACTCATGATTTAGATGCTACTTTCCCTGCGAGAGCCATTCGAGAATTGGAAGGTTGGGAACTCGTTCCCTTGATGTGCTCGGTTGAAATCCCTGTTCAAGGGAGTCTACCTCATTGCATCAGATTTATGATTCAAGTGAACACTGAGAAAAGTCAGCGTGAAATGAAGCATGTGTATTTAAATGATGCACGTAAACTTCGTCCTGACCTATCCGGTCAAGGAACTAATTAAAATTTTAACTATCGGGTTGTCAAAAGTTATTGGAATCATGTATAGTAGTCTTAGTTGAGTAGAGTTAGCTGAGTTGAGAAGAGTTGAGCAGAGTCCATATGTACTTTATTTCGGTACTGAATCGTATTTTCGATTCATGAACCTATTTCTGATTCTTTATTAAGGGAATATGTTCTTGAATTGAAGAAGGGATTAGTAACCGGACTCTTTCATATACTTCATGACCCCAAAACCTCTACTTTTGTAGAGGTTTTTCTTTAATTATAAGAAATGTTTATACTGGCTTTGGCATTCGTAAGACCAATATAATCAGGGAGGGATGGTCATGATGACCCCCAGTTTAGATCAAGTAATTACACTTTCAAAGCAATATAATTTAATCCCCGTTGTGAAACGTCTTTTATCAGATATGGAAACGCCAATTCGTATTTTTCAGAGGTATGCCCAACGCGAGCATTCATTTTTGCTGGAAAGCGTAGAAGGAGGTAGTCAATGGGCTAGATATTCCTTTATCGGAACGGATCCCTTTCTAATGATTTCTGGAAAACAGGGCAGAATTGTGCTAGAAAAGAATGGTGTAGAGGAAGTAATGAAGGGTAAACCAGTTGAAGAGCTGAAGGCATTGTTACGCTCTTATCGAAGCCCGAAGCTTGAAGAAATGCCACCATTTACAGGTGGTGCCATTGGATTCTTTGGATATGATCTACTGCAGTATTATGAGAATCTACCTGCACATGCCGTCGATGATCTCCATATGGATGATATTCGCTTCATGTTCTGTGATTCTATTATTGCTTTTGATCATGTGAAGCAACAAATCCTCTTAGTAGGCAATGTACACGTCAACGAAGGGGATAGAGATCAAGATATTGCTAAGGCATATGATGCCGTTAGTCATAAGTTAGAATACATTGCTGAGCAATTGCAAGAACAAGGACCACGTGAAAATGTGAACCGCCATAGCATTCCACAAGATGTGGAACTAGGTGATATTAAATCGAATATGACGAAAGAACAATATATATCCAATGTGGAACAAGCCAAAGAATACATCCGAGCTGGAGACATATTTCAAGTTGTATTGTCACAACGTTTTCATATTGAAACAGAAGTATCTCCGTTACATGTTTACCGTGTTCTTAGAACATTAAATCCATCACCCTATATGTATTATTTAAAAATGGGCGAAGAGATTATCGTAGGTACCTCGCCGGAGGCATTGGTTAAAGTAGATGGAGACCGTGTTGAAACGCGTCCTATAGCGGGTACAAGACCGCGTGGGTTATCTGAAAGTGAAGATCGAGCATTAGCTGAAGAATTGATGGCAGATGAGAAGGAACGTGCAGAGCATTTAATGCTCGTTGATCTTGGCCGTAATGATCTTGGAAGAGTATCTCAATTTGGGACTGTGAAATGCGATTCTTTTATGGAAATAGAGAAGTATTCACATGTAATGCATATTGTCTCGAATGTGTCGGGACAACTACGCGAAGATAAGGATTTCTTTGATGCTTTTCTGTCATGCTTACCAGCAGGAACGGTATCAGGTGCACCGAAACTAAGAGCTATGCAAATTATTGCTGAGTTAGAGAAGGAAGCTCGTGGTGCCTACGCAGGGGCGATTGGTTATCTTGGATTCTCAGGGAATATGGATTCATGCATAACAATCCGTACATTGATTTTCCGTAAAGGAAAAGCTTATATACAAGCAGGTGCTGGAATTGTATGGGATTCTATTCCGGAGAAAGAGTATGAAGAAACAGTTAATAAAGCGAAAGCATTATTAAAAGCGATCCGTACAGCAGAATTAATGTTTCCTCCTATAAAAAATGATGAAGATATGATTAATCAAGATTATTTATACGAATATACACCTAAGTGATGTGCTGAAATTGAGATGAGATGAAGCTAATATAAACAATGGAGATGAGCCTAGTGGAGAAAAGTATAGAAAAGTTGAGTTCAGTAAATCAGAAATCGGTAGAAGTAGATCATGCAACTTTGATTCAAACTAGTCTAAATCAATTGATAAATGGAAATGATCTTTCACGACAAGAGGCTAGGAAAGTGATGCAGATTATCATGGATGGTGCAGCAACTCATGCTCAGATCGGTGGATTGCTAACTGCGCTACGCATCAAGGGTGAAACAGTAGATGAGATCACTGGTTTTGCTGAAGCTATGCGTGGATCGGGTAGTAGAATACAGACTGAGGGTGCTCAATTGCTAGATACATGTGGTACTGGTGGATCAGGAATTCATAAATTTAATATCTCGACCACATCTGCAATCATTGCATCTGCTGTGTCTGTGCGTGTTGCCAAGCATGGTAACCGTTCAGCTTCCGGACGTGCAGGAAGTGCGGATGTATTGGAAGCACTTGGCGTGAATATTAACATAACGGCTGAACATGCGAAATACTGTTTGGATGAGATCGGAATTTGTTTCTTATTCGCCCAAATTTATCACCCTTCTATGCGACATGCAGCCGCTCCAAGGAAGGAACTTGGCATTCGAACCGTCTTTAATATATTAGGGCCACTGACCAATCCTGCAGGTGCTGATCGCCAGCTATTAGGGATCTATAATCGGAATATGACTGAGACCATTGCACATTCACTCAGAGAACTTGGTCTTAAACGTGCTCTAGTCGTCTCAAGTCATGATGGATTGGATGAAATTAGTATTTCAGCTCCTACACAAATATCAGAATTAAGAAGAGGTATAGTTACTACATATGATATAAATCCACATGATTTAGGACTTGAAATGCACCCATTAGAGGATGTATTAGGTGGGGATGCAGCACGAAATGCTGAAATCACACGAGCCGTTCTACTAGGAGAGATAAGTCCCTACCGAGATGTTGTTCTAGCTAATGCAGGTGCTTGTATTTATATTTCTGGAATAGCTGATAGTATAGCTGCAGGTGTGAAACTTGCTGCAGAAGCCATAGATAGTGGAGCTGCTTATGCGAAACTAAATCAATTGATCCAAATGACAGGAGAAGAATCCCATGTATCTTGATAAAATAGTCGAAACAAAAGTGAAAGAAGTGGCAGAACTTGCGAAGACCTTCGATCTCGCAAATGCAGAACGCAAAATTGCTGACATGTCGAACACAAGAGGTTTTGAAAGAGCATTATCCAATAGCCGTAATAGAGATATGGGGTTAATTGCCGAGGTGAAGAAAGCATCACCATCCAAAGGGTTAATTCGTCCACATTTTGATCCCGTAGAGATTGCTCTAGCTTATGAAAAGGCTGGTGCTGATTGTTTGTCTGTATTAACCGATGTGGATTATTTCCAAGGCAGCTCAGAATATTTGCAGGCGGTTCATGCGGCTGTGAAGTTACCTTTACTACGCAAAGACTTCATTATCGACGAACGTCAGATTTATGAGGCCCGATTGTTGGGTGCTGATGCAGTTCTGCTGATTGTAAGCATATTGAAGAAAGAACAATTATCTTCGTACATCGAGATTGCTTCTTCCATTGGATTAGATACGTTGATCGAAGTTCATAGCGAAAAAGAGTTGCAAACTGTATTAAATCTAGGGTCAGCTTCTTTAATTGGGATCAATAACCGTAATCTGCAAACATTTGAGACATCATTGGAAACGACGGCTAAACTAATTCAGATGATTCCGGAAGGATTGACAATCATTAGTGAGAGTGGAATAGCAGGAACATCTGATATGGATTTCCTGAAACAGGCGGGTGCCCATGGAGTTCTTGTTGGAGAGTATTTCATGCGTCAGAATGATGTAGGCGTGGCTGTTCAAGATTTAATGGGACCTCTTGGTGAGTCTAAGGGAAGGCTTTAGAATGGGAAATACAGTTGTAAAAATATGTGGACTTCAGGACGTTGAAGTGCTAAAATCTATGTTAAACTTACCGGTGGATTACATTGGATTTATATTCGCGAAGAGTCGTAGACAAGTGACTTTGGAACTTGCAGCTGAACTTATATTGCAACTTAAGAGTTGGCAGAATGGTCAACAACCTGGGAGTGTAGGTGTATTCGTAAATCCTGAGCTGGATTATTTAGATCAAGTAATGAATCGAGTACGGTTGGATGTTATCCAGTTACATGGGCAAGAGGATGCTGACTTCTGTCTAAAGGTGAAACAACGGTTCGGAGTGAAGGTATTTAAAGTAATTCAAGTGAATGGAAATGGAATCGAGAATAGTCATGAGCAACTTGTTCCCAAGGAGTATATTGGTGCAATAGATGCATTATTACTAGATACGTTTGACCCTGTGTATGGTGGAGGATCTGGACAGACATTCGCATGGGAGCAAATTTCACAATATCAGATGTGGTGTGAGGAACATAACATCCCACTGTTTGTTGCAGGGGGGCTTCAACCTTCGAATGTAGGAGAACTGATTACGAATTACCATCCATATGGAGTAGATGTTTCTAGTGGGGTAGAAAGTAATGGCTTGAAAGATATAGAGAAAATAAAAGCTTTTGTTGAAAGGGTGAAACAGATATGATGCAAGTTCCAGATCAGAACGGTCGTTTCGGTAAATTCGGTGGTCGATTTGTACCAGAGACATTGATGAATGCGCTCATTGAATTAGAGGATGCTTATAAACAAAATGCAGCCGATGCTAGTTTTCAAGAGGAAATCGATTATTTGTTGAAACAGTATTCAGGACGTGAGACACCCCTTTATTTTGCCGAAAGACTCAGTCAACATTTAGGTGAAGCTAAAATATATTTGAAGCGTGAAGATTTAAACCATACAGGTGCACATAAGATCAATAATGCCATTGCACAAGGTATTCTGGCTAAACGTATGGGTAAGAAAAAGGTCATTGCTGAGACGGGTGCAGGTCAACATGGTGTGGCTACAGCTACAGTTGCGGCACTTCTTGGTATGGAGTGTAAAGTGTTTATGGGTGAAGATGATACGAAACGTCAAGCATTGAATGTATTTAGAATGAAATTGTTGGGTGCAGAGGTTATTCCTGTTACTTCAGGTTCACGTACATTGAAGGATGCAGGAAATGAGGCGCTACGTTATTGGGTTAGCAATGTAGAAGATACGTTCTATATTCTTGGTTCTGCTGTAGGACCACATCCATATCCGATGATGGTACGTAATTTCCAGAGAATTATTGGAGATGAGACGAGACGCCAAATTCTTGAATGTGAAGGACGACTACCCAATGTGCTTGTTGCTGCCGTAGGTGGTGGGAGTAATGCAATTGGGATGTTCTATCCATTTATCGAAGATAAAGATGTGGCAATGATTGGAGTGGAAGCAGCTGGTAAAGGTGTTGATACTGAATTCCACGCAGCCACAATGAGTAAAGGAACCCATGGTGTATTCCAAGGGTCGATGAGTTATTTGTTACAAGATCAACATGGACAAGTGCAAGAGGCACATTCCATATCTGCGGGGCTTGATTACCCAGGTGTAGGACCAGAACATTCTTATTTAAAAGATATTGAACGAGTTAAATATGTCCCGATTACGGACCAAGAGGCGCTTGATGCTTTGCAGTTGCTATGTCGAACTGAAGGTATTATCCCTGCACTTGAATCCGCTCATGCTGTTGCGCAAGTTATTAAGTTTGCACCGACACTAACGAAGGATGATATTATCGTTATTTGTTTATCTGGACGAGGAGATAAGGATGTGGAATCCATCATGGCATATACAGGGGGTGAGCAGTCATGAATTTGATGGACCAGAGATTTGCAACATTGAAAAAGCAGAATCAAACTGCGCTTATTCCATTCTTGACTGTTGGCGATCCTGATATTGAGACCACAGTAGAAATTATTATTCAACTTGAAGCAGCGGGTGCAGATATTCTTGAACTAGGTGTTCCCTATTCAGATCCTCTAGCGGATGGTCCTGTTATTCAACGTGCATCACAACGTGCGCTGAAGCATGATGTTAATCTTCGAACTTGTATGGAGACAGCCGTACTAGCTCGTAAAGCTGGAGTTAAGATGCCTTTTATTCTATTCACCTATTACAACCCTGTATTACAAATGGGGTTAGATCATTTCTTCGAAGAGGTGAAAAGTCACGAAATCAGCGGCTTGATTATTCCTGATCTTCCAGTAGAGGAATCAGGAGATATACGTCGTCGTGCGGATGAAGCGGGTATTAGTCTAATTCCATTAGTCGCACCAACATCGCATGAGCGAATAGAGAAGATTGTTAGTAATGCTAGCGGATTTGTATATTGTGTATCCTCTCTAGGTGTAACAGGAGAACGTTCGTCATTTCACCAAGGTGTGGATGAATTTATTCAGACAGTCAAACAGTTCACGAGTATTCCCGTTGCTGTTGGTTTTGGCATATCTACACATGAACAAGTGGCTCGTTTCTCTAAAATTTGCGATGGTGTCGTTGTGGGAAGTGCCATCGTTCGTGAAATTGAATCTGTGATCCCATTATTAAATGATAAGAACACAAGACAACAGGGACTTTTGCAAATACGAGAATTCGTGGCACAATTAAAAGGATAAAGATAGAAAGTGAGTGGTCATTTATGAAACCGAAAGCACATATTGTTAATCTACCTGTATACCAACCAGGAAAACCAATTGAAGAAGTGAAGCGGGAACTAGGATTAGAGAATGTTATTAAATTAGCTTCTAATGAAAACCCGTATGGTTCATCACCGCGGGTTAAAGATGCGATTCTATCTGAACTAGAAAATATCAGCATATATCCTGACGGGGGTGCGGTAAACCTAACGGAAGTTTTAAGCAAATACTTAGGTGTAAATCAAGATCAGATTATTTTCGGTTGTGGATCTGATGAAGTCATTTCGTTAATTACACGTGCATTCTTTATTCCAGGTGATGAGACGATCATGGCTGATCAGACGTTCTCCGTATATAAGAGTAACGCAGATATCGAAGGAGCTAAATCCATTGAGGTTCCTTTAAAGAATGGAGTCCATGATCTGGACGTTATGCTTGCTGCTGTAAATGAGCGCACAAAGATTATCTGGGTCTGTAACCCTAACAACCCAACAGGAACGATTGTTTCAGAAGATGCACTTACATCATTCTTAGATGCTATCCCCTCACAGGTTATGGTCGTGCTTGATGAGGCGTATTGTGAGTTTGTAACAGATTCATCTTACCCAGATGGTCTATCGTTATTAAATAAATATCCAAATCTAGTTGTGTTGCGTACGTTCTCCAAAATATATGGTTTAGCCTCACTTCGTATAGGCTATGGTGTTGGTAGTCCTGAAGTGATTAAACTGATTAATCAAGTACGTGAACCTTTTAATACTTCAAGTATAGCGCAAGCTGCTGCTATTGTAGCACTAGAAGATCAGGCGTTTGTGGAAGATTGCAGAAGATTGAATGCAGAGGGAATTACTTATTTGCAGGGGGAATTTGACCGTCTAGGCCTGTCTCATCTACCTGCACATGGGAACTTCATTATGGTCGATGTGCGTAAGCCATCAGGTGAGGTATTTCAAGCTATGTTACGCCAAGGAGTGATCATCCGTGCTGGTCATCAAAAGTATCCTAGTTATATCAGGGTCTCCGTAGGTACAAAGGAACAGAATAAAGTGTTTATTCAAGCGCTTGAGAAGGTAATAGCTTAGCTTGAGATTAATTTTAAAAAATGAATCCATGACGATTAGAAGTGAGGAAACATGAACACAACAAAAATTGCAATCTTTGGAGTAGGTTTAATCGGAGGTTCACTGGCCTTATGTTTTAAGAATAAGCCAGGTATAACGGTGGTGGGTCACGCCCACCGCCCTGAATCTATAGACAAATATATGAGTAAGGGTGTTGTAGATGTAGCGACACTTTCTATGGAAGAAGCGGCAAAGGATGCTGACTTTATTTTTCTATGCGTGCCTGTTGGGAAATTAGAAGAATACTTGACTAAATTAAGTGAAATGCCATTGAAGAAGGGCTGTATTATTACGGATGTAGGTAGCACTAAAGCAAGCGTATCGGTAGCAGCCGAGGCATTGAAATTTAAAGATGTATTTTTCATTGGTGGACATCCCATGGCTGGGTCTGAGCGATCAGGTGTAGATGCTGCCTCAGTTCTTCTCTTCGAGAATGCTTTTTATGTTCTATGTGCATCGGCTAGTATCCCTGAATATGCCATTGAATCGTTAGAGAAATTATTATTATACACTAGAGCACAAATCGTGAAGGTAGAACCAAAATTGCATGATGAAATCGTGGGAGCAGTCAGTCATTTGCCACATATTATCGCAGTAGCTTTAGTTAACCAAATAAGTGATTATAACGAATCAAATATGCTCTATCGAAGATTGGCGGCAGGTGGATTTAGAGATATTACTCGGATAGCATCTAGTGATCCCGTCATCTGGCGTGATATTCTTCTGAATAATAATGAAGTGATGTTACGTCTACTTGAAGATTGGAATAAGGGAATTTCAATTTTTATTGATATGCTTAAAGGTAGTAATGGACAGGCGATCGAAGAAGCATTCCAGAAGGCTAATGCCTTTCGCAATGAACTTCCAGAAGGTAGAAAGGGCATGATCACGCCACTATTTGATTTATATCTGAATGTACCAGATCATCCTGGGATTATCGGGAAGATCGCTACCGAACTTGGGTCCGAACAGATAAATCTTAGTAATATTCAAATTATCGAGAGTAGAGAGGATGTTCCAGGTGTCATGCGTCTTTCATTTCGTCAAGAAGAGGATATGGAACGGGCAAGAATTGTACTTCATGAGCTAGAATATACGGTGTTTGTATAAGTTTTAAAAGTGGTTACATTAACTTTTAAAACAGTTATTGACAAATGAAAACGGATACATTACAATGAACTTACAGTATGGTTTCTCTCCACTCCTATCCAAATACTTCTGCTCTAGATTGAGCAGCGACCACTTTGAAAAAAGTGGTCTTTTTTTATGCTTTAAGAAAAGATAATTTTTAAAATAAAATAATGTTCACTTGATTTTAATATATGTATGCGATATATTGCATATAATAAATAAATGAAAAGAGGAGAATCGGCATGCCAATTCCAAGTGATTTCTCATCACCGAATAGAATGTCAGCGAAAGAGCGAGCATACTCACAAATCCAAAGATGGATTATTGATGGAACGCTTCAGCCTAAAGAGCAATTAATTGATGCTGAATTAGCAGAAGCACTTGGTGTAAGTAGAACGCCCATTCGAGAAGCTTTATTATTACTAGAGGTTCAAGGATTAGTTGAGGTTCACCCTGGCAAAGCTACAAGGGTGAAGGATATTGAAAAGGATGACATTCTTAAATTATATCCTGTGTTTGCATCATTGCATGCATTGGCTGCCGAGATATCAACATCGCTAATCCAACTAGAACAGATTGAACAATTAAAATCATTAAACGTTAGGTTCGCTGAGGCGATTGAGAATAAACAACCCTATCAAGCGATGGAGATGGATGAGCAGTTTCATAATCTGATTGTTGAAATATCTGATAATCTCTATATTTCTTCTTTTAGTTCAACGATTCAAACACATATCCGGCGGTTTAAGTATGTCTTTCTGCAACAACATGAGACTTCTACGAATTCATCAGTGGAAGAACATGCTGCAATTATCGCTGCCATGGAACAACGTGACTCTTCTACAGCTTCAGCGATCATGAAACAGAACCTATTAAGACCGATGAACGAGCTTTATACATTAATATAGCAACAAGGGAGCTGATTTAGGATGACAGAACAAAAAGACTTGAGAACACGTAGTAAGGATATTAGTGAAGGAGTTAATCGAACACCTAACCGTGCTATGCTTCGAGCAGTTGGCTTTACAGATGAAGATTTCAAAAAACCGATGATTGGTATAGCAAGTACATGGAGTGAAGTGACGCCTTGTAATATGCATATCGATGGTTTAGCACGTGCAGCTAAAGAAGGTGTTAAGGAACATGGTGGAGCACCTTTAATCTTTAATACAGTTACCGTATCCGATGGTATTGCTATGGGACATGAAGGTATGTTATTTTCACTACCAAGTCGGGAGGTTATTGCCGATTCTATTGAGATCGTAACGAATGCGGAACGTTTTGATGGATTAGTAGCTGTTGGGGGTTGCGATAAGAATACGCCTGCTTGCTTGATGGCCATGGGTAGATTGAATATACCTTCCGTATATGTCTATGGGGGAACGATTCAGCCTGGTAAGTTAGATGGACAAGATGTTGATATCGTTACAGCATTCGAAGCGGTTGGAGCATATCACGAAGGTACAATTGATGAAGAGCAACTACACAAAGTTGAATGTTCTGTTTGTCCAGGTCCTGGTGCATGTGGTGGTATGTATACTGCGAATACAATGGCATCAGCTGCTGAAGCTTTAGGAATGAGTCTTCCTGGATCTTCATCAACAGCCGCTATATCTTCTGACAAAGCGCTAGAGTGTGCTAAAGCAGGCGAAGCTGTAATAGGTCTGCTTGAGAAAAACATTCTTCCGAGTGATATTATGACGAAAGAAGCATTTGAGAATGCCATTACAGTTGTTATGGCTCTTGGTGGTTCAACCAATGCCTTCTTGCATCTACTGGCTATGGCCCATTCCGCTCAAGTTGATCTATCATTAGATGATTTCGATCGCATTCGCAAAAATGTTCCTCATCTCGCTGATTTGAAACCGAGTGGGAAGTTTGTTATGCAAGACCTGAATGATATTGGTGGAGTACCTGGTGTGATGAAGCTATTGTTGGCAGAAGGATTGCTACATGGTGACTGTATGACGGTTACTGGCAAGACTATTGCAGAGAACCTAGCCGCAATGCCATCTTTGCAAGAAAATCAAGATGTAATCCGTTCATTTGATAACCCATTGAAGACAAGTGGACCATTAGTCGTTCTTAAAGGGAATCTTGCCCCGGACGGTGCTGTTGCCAAAATGTCAGGATTAAAAAATCTTCGTTTCGAAGGACCGGCACGTGTCTACAATAGTGAAGATGAAGCAACCGAAGCTATAGTTAACGATGAGATCAAGAAGGGTGATGTCGTTGTCATCCGTTATGCGGGTCCCAAAGGTGGTCCCGGGATGCCAGAAATGCTGTCTCTAACGGCCATGCTCGTTGGTAAAGGCTTGGGTGGAGAAGTAGCGCTAATTACGGATGGTCGGTTCTCTGGAGGTTCCCATGGTTTTGTTGTAGGACATGTAGCCCCGGAAGCACAAGTGGGTGGTCCCATTGCTTTCTTAGAAACCGATGATATTATCATCATCGACAGTATTACGCAAGAAATCAAATTCAATGTGACGGAAGAACAACTACAAACAAGACGCGAGAAATGGGTTAAGCCATCACCTAAGTTTAAGACTGGTGCGCTAGCGAAATATGCAGCTTTAGTATCCTCTGCATCCAATGGAGCAGTAACAGATTTAGATATATTGTAATTAAACGATTTCATTTGATACTTTATTTCTTATATTTTGACCTCATGGCAATGCCGCCCTTGAAAAGGGACGGTATTGCCGTTTCTGCTTGTTTAAAATTTGTTTTGATTAATGATTCACAACGGATGTAAGCTAGTGGTAGACTAGAAGTCGACTGTAATCTCAGTCAATGAAAGGAGAAGTAAAATGATACCTTTTCGAAAGTCACTTGGATTAGCGAAGTTCATGGTTAGAAATGGCTTATTAACGATCAGCACTACCTTAATCATTGTATTCTCGATTCGAATTATGCTAGGGATCGATGATAACGATTGGAAATATTTTATAACGACATTTTGTTTTGTATTAATTATTACAACTGTATTTTTCTTTATTATTTATTCCCAAGGGCGTAGGCTTAGATCAGAGCAAGAACAACTGGCAAGTGTATTTAAGCATATTTCAGATGGTGTTCTTGTGCTTGACAAAGAGATGAATATTAAGAGAATTAATCCAGCTGCTCAGCAAATGTTAAATATAGATGATGGTGAAATGACCTTGAGTTTCTGCAATATGTGTTCGAATTATCCAGGGTTGCATAAACTTTGTTCTTATCAAGATTGTTTTGTTTCTGATTCATCTCAACAGTTAATAGAGCTTCAAGTAGTTACTCCACAGGGAGTTACCAAATCTGTCAATGCTAGCGTATCGCATTATGTAGACACGATGCATGGGCCCTTAAGTATATTGCGTATTCAAGAAGTTGAAGAGAAACGTCAGGAAGAACAACATCAAATTGCCAAGATGATTACACATTCCATACTGCTCGCACAAGAGAATGAAAGAAAACTTATATCGCGCGAGTTACACGATGGAATCGGACAGTCGCTCTATAGCATTCTGATTCAATCTGAAGTGTTGAAACAGAATATTGGAAATGAGATATCTGATGATCACATGGACCCTTTGCAGGATGCTATTCGCAATACGATCGAGGATATCCGTGACTTATCAGCCGAACTACGGCCATCTGCGCTTGATGATATTGGATTGATCGCTGCTCTCCGCAAATATTTCCGCATGTATGGGCAGAAATTTGGTATTCAGGTTCATTTCAAAGTGGAAGAGGAGGGTGCGCGTATGCCAGCGGCAATTGAGACAGCCTTTTACCGCATCGTTCAAGAAGCACTTACGAATGCAGCTAAATATTCACAAACTGATATGATAGATGTTCAGTTAAAGCTTAATCAGACTTCCGCAGAATTAAAGGTAAGAGATTACGGATTAGGTTTTGTCATTACTTCTGAGCTCCGTCAAGGAGTTGGGTTATATAGTATGGAGGAGAGAGTCAAGATTCTAGGTGGCGCGTTTGACATTCAATCTAAGTTGGGAGAAGGGACTACAATACAGGTGCAAATCTCTAATTCAGATCATTTTGGTTCGAAATCATAGGAGGGTATATGTTGAAAATAAAGGTTATCATTGTAGACGATCATGCTGTCGTGCGAAGTGGGCTTCGTGCTGTACTTGATGCACAAGCCAGTATCACAGTCGTTGGTGAAGCAGCAGATAGTGTATCCTGTATTCAGCAAGCCATGGAACTTAAACCAGACATTGTGCTGATGGATCTAAGCTTTCCAAATGGCCGTGATGGTCTCTATACAACGAAGGAGCTTTTGCAATCAATGCCCGAAGTGAAGGTTATTGTTCTAACGATGCATGATGATGAACAGTATTTATTTCGCGCACTAAAAGCAGGAGCATCAGGATATATTCTGAAATCAGCACCATTATCCGAACTTGTAACGGCCATTGAACAGGTTCAACAAGGGCTTGTATATTTACATCCATCTGCAACTAAAAAGGTTATTCAAGGGTATCTGCAAGGACAGCCGAAAGATCCAAAGGATGTATTCGAATCTCTGACAGAACGGGAAAAGGAAATTCTTAGTCTAGTAGCAAAGGGATATACTAATAAGGAAGTGGCAGAATTGCTATTGATTAGCGTAAAGACAGTTGAGAATCATAAAGCAAATATGATGGATAAGTTGCAATTAGATAATCGCCGAGAGTTAGTGAAATTGGCTTATAGAAGGGGGTTACTGGATATTGATTAACAGTACTACGATCCAGCAGAAAATCCAAAGAGAACTAGAAGAACTCAAGCAAGAAATAGGATTGGATTTTGTTGCCATAGCGTTAACAGATGGTATATACCGTGATATTTATTGGCGATTTGCCCTCGGTGCCAAATCAGATCAATACAAGAAAATTTCAGTTCGTATGGGTAAAGGAATGGCTGGTAAAGTTCTGCAGGGGATGACTCCACACGTTGTTAATGTGTTTCCGGGAGATGTACAGGAAGAGGTATTAGAATATCCGATCTTCATAGTGGAATCCCTTCACTCTGGAGTAGGTGTATCCATTAAATCTACTATTCAGGCACAAAGGCTAGCGTATGGTGTACTGCTCGTTGGTCATCGAAGCAGACGTATATTCCTTGCACAGGAAATTGCACGTGTGCAAGACTGTGCTAGTGTGCTTGCTCAATTGTATGACGAGGTTACTAACTCTGGAGATGTTGAGGAGTTTGTTGGAATACCTAAATCAAATGAGCAACTATATAAAGATACTGAATCTGCAATGAATCATAAAACAGGGCCAATTGTCCAACTACTTCATGAGGCGCAAGCAGCAGGAATTACTTGTGAACTGTTAGATCAGCGAATAACACGATTGAGTGGAGAACGTCAGGAGGAAATTGCAGCAATCATATCCCTATTGGTACAAGAGTATGCTATTTCTACAGAAGCTTCGCAATTAATTATTGGTCAAGATGAGTTAGGGCACACTGTGATCGAATATGAGGGTTATCTTCTTCACCCTGCATCACAAGAGTTATTTCAATCTGTCATGCCCCAGCTTAAATCACTTAAATGTGATCTAGAAATCCTGATTGAGAAGGAAAAACAATCGGTAAGATTTTCAATACCAACACGACTTTTACTTGATGAAATAAATTGGAGTAATTAAAATTACGATATGTGGGGAATTCCTAGCATGAAATGAGGGAATTCCCCTGTTTGTTTCCCAGTAGGTTTCCATGATAATAAAAAGTATTCATTTCCATAAATCAGGAGGTATAGCTGTGAAACAAAAAAAGGCAATATTACCCTTACAAACGTTAAGTCTAGTGCTTGGCTTTGCTGTTTGGGGTATCTTATCATCGCTAATCGTATTTATTAAAGACGGAATTCCTTTAACATCAGGACAATTATCGTTAGTCACGGCCGTACCGATTATATTAGGTTCTATTTTACGGGTTCCATTTGGTTATTGGACGAATAAGTATGGGGCTCGACTGATGTTCTTAATCAGCTTCGTTGTCTTGTTAGTCCCAGTATTCTATATCAGTAGAGCTGACAGTTTTGCTGACCTTATCATAGGGGGATTATTCCTGGGGGTTTCAGGCGCTACGTTCTCTGTAGGTGTTACTTCAATTCCTAAGTATTATCCACGCGAGAAACACGGACTCGTTAATGGTATTTACGGACTGGGGAATATTGGATCTGCATTAAGTACATTCTTCGCACCAATATTAGCAACGCAGTTTGGATGGCGGTCTACGGTTCAGTTTTATCTTATTCTTCTCATTATATTTGCGATTGCTAACTTCTTTATAGGTGATCGTAAAGAGAATAAATCGAGCGTTCCTTTGATGGAGCAAATTAAAGGGATCTACAAAAATGAGAAATTATGGCTTCTGTGCTTCTTTTACTTTATAACGTTCGGTTCTTTTGTTGCATTCACAGTATTCTTACCCAACCATCTTGTTCAACATTTTGGTATTAGTAAAATAGATGCAGGTCTTCGTACCGCTGGTTTTGTGCTATTGGCAACAATTATGCGTCCTGTAGGTGGCTGGTTAGGTGATAAGCTTAATCCATTTAAAATTCTATCATTTGTATTCATAGGATTGACAATCGGTGGTATTATGCTAGCATTTTCACCATCCATTATGTTGTATTCAGTAGGATGTTTACTTATTGGTTTCTGTTCGGGAACAGGAAATGGTACACTATTTAAATTAGTTCCACTATATTTCTCGAAGCAAGCAGGTATTGCTAATGGACTTATTTCTGCCCTTGGTGGTCTCGGGGGATTCTTCCCTCCACTTATGTTATCAGCCCTTCTTGCAATAACAGGTCATTATGCGATTGGATTCATGGCATTATCCATGGTTGCATTATGTAGCTTGTTGCTTGTGCTATATTTGTACTGGCAGGATCGAGTGAAGTTAGCAGAGCAAATCATTCAAAGTACTTCGCAAGCCGTGCTTGTTACAAACAAAAAAGGCATAATCATCAACGTAAATCCTGCGTATACAGCAGTCACTGGATATACTGCTGACATGGCTATTGGGCAAAAATCCGGATTTCTCAAATCAGGTCGTCATGATAAAGAATTCTACGAGTCTATGTGGAAGGGATTGAAAGAGAATAATTGTTGGAGCGGGAATATTTGGAATAAGAAAAGAAACGGAGAAGCTTTTCTACAACATATCACCATTAATGCAGTACAAAATGATGTAGGTGAAACAAATTATTACGTCGGAGTATTTAGCGAAGTAGATCCAACCTTGGCTAAGTTAATCTAGTTCTAGTGGTAATAACCGAAATGACTAAGTTTTAGGAAGGGATGTTTATTCTATGAGTGGTAGAAAGAATCAACAGAACTTTATGCGAAAAGCGATCAGTGTGGAGGAAGCAACCCAAATCGTATTAAGTAATGTTCACGTGATGGTGAAGGAAGAGCTTCCAATTATGCAAAGTGTAGGGAGATTTTTAGCTGTGGAGGTCGTTGCGCCACAGCCAGTCCCGCATTTTCGTCGTTCAGGAATGGATGGCTATGCGGTTATTAGTTCGGATACCTCCCAAGCTACGATAAAGACACCTGTGACTATAAAAGTTGTAGATAACATTCCAGCTGGGAATGTCTCGCAAAAGGTGATTAAGAGTGGTGAATGTGCGCGGATTATGACGGGCGGTGCTGTTCCTGACGGGGCAGATGCTGTTATTAAATATGAAATGACAGAAGAAGGCGGCATTGACTTGGATGGAGTAGATACCTGCCGAATCAAAGGTGCTGTCACTCCGGAAATGAATGTTTCTCCGATCGGCATTGAAGTTTCAGAAGGTGAAATCATCCTTCGTACTGGTATACGTATTGGACCAGGAGAGATTGCCTTGCTGGCTATGTTCGGCGTTGCAACAGTTCAAGTCTATCGGCAACCAAGAGTTGCTATAATAACGACAGGTGCTGAATTATTAGACGTTCAAGCTCCACTTGAACCAGGTAAGATTCGCAACAGTAATGGATATATGATTGCAGCTGCTATTATGGATTATGGCGGGATCCCCATCATGTTGGATCGAATTCCAGATGATTCTGAATTAGCTAGAACACAAGTGATGTCTGCCCTAAATACATATGATGTAGTTGTTACAACAGGTGGTGTCTCTGTGGGGGATCACGATATTATTTATGATGTTACCCAAACTTGGGATGGAGATCTCAAGTTCAACAGATTACTAATGCGCCCAGGAAGTCCCACCACCTATGGATTATGGAATGGCAAACCTTTATTTGCACTTTCCGGAAATCCCTCAGCCTGTTTTGTTGGCGCAAGGCTTTTTCTTCGCCCAGCTATTCGTGGCATGATGGGGGCTGAACTTGTTCCTGAACAGCGCATGACGGCTATATTAACTGAGGATTATCTTAAATCAGATCGTTCTACACGTTTTGTTCGTGGTGTACTATCGAGCGTTGATGGCATGCTGCAAGCAGCACCTGTTGGTCTGGATATGTCAAGTGTCACGGTATCTTTACGAGATGCTAATTGTTTGATCTGTATCCCGGGCTCACCTAACGGTTATAAAAAAGGTACTTTAGTGGAAGTTATACAGTTATAGAAATTGTCAACAATATCGATCAATCGTATGAGTTCAACCTGAATCACCAAGTTTTAAAAGAAAGGAGGAAAAGTTTAATGCCCAGAGATTTTTATGATGATATTACTAGCGGAGGCTTACCAGTGTTACAAATCGTCGGCTTTAAAGATAGTGGTAAGACGACACTTGCTTGTAAGATTATCGCTTCGCTTGCTAATGATGGACTAAAAGTTGGATCAGCTAAGCATGATGCACATCGATTTCAATTGGATGAACCTAGAACTGATAGTAGTAAACACCTAATGCATGGATCGGTAGAAACCGTCCTTACATCAAACACAGCTACCCGGTGGATGCGTCAAGAACCTACCTCATTGTCGGAAATTGCTGAAATGCTATATGGACGTGTAGATATATTAATTGCAGAAGGATTTAAATCAGCACATTACCCCAAGGTTGCTCTCATTCGAGAAACGGATCAGATGGAAGAGCTACTCCAAGAGGCATCTGACGTACGTCTATGGATAAGTTGGTTAAATCCGAAAAAATTGTCAGATCATAGAGAAGTCAATCCGCAAGACTATAATGCCCCGATTATTTCTATTCATGATGAGGAAACTGTCTTAAACAGTATCCATACCCTCGCAATGTCACTCCTTTCACCAGACGTTAAATCATAATTTGTAAGCCAATCATATAAAACTAGGGAAAGCCCTAAGTCGATTGAGGGTTTTCCCCTCTCTTTTTCGCCAGTATTTGAGTCTACAATGATAAGTAGAATATGGCGCAAGGAGATGACCGAATGAAGAAGAATAACCCTCTATTGCAAAAACTAACATTTTTCCGCAAGCGAGAAAAGAATGCCGAAGGATGGAGCGAAGTAACAACAGCTGATCGTTCTTGGGAAGATATGTATCGTAACCGCTGGTCGCATGATAAAGTTGTCCGTTCTACCCATGGTGTTAACTGCACAGGATCTTGCAGTTGGAAAATATTCGTAAAGAACGGTATTGTCACTTGGGAATCACAACAAACAGATTATCCAACAACAGGACCTGATATGCCTGAATTTGAACCGCGGGGCTGTCCACGTGGAGCAAGCTTCTCTTGGTATCTATATAGTCCACTTCGGGTGAAATATCCATATATCCGAGGTAAATTGCTACAAATGTGGCAAGAAGCTAAACAACAATACGGAGATCCAGTACTAGCATGGGGTTCTATTGTTGAGAATGAAGACAAGAAATTAACCTATAAATCTGCCCGAGGCAAGGGCGGCATGGTCCGTGCATCATGGGATCAGGTCAATGAAATTATTTCCGCATCATTACTGTATACGATTAAGAAATATGGCCCAGACCGCGTATTTGGATTTTCGCCAATTCCGGCAATGTCCATGATTAGCTATGCTGCTGGATCGAGATTTCTCTCGTTACTCGGTTCGCCACTACTCAGTTTCTATGACTGGTACGCAGATCTTCCGCCAGCTTCGCCTCAAATTTGGGGGGATCAGACGGATGTGCCTGAAAGTAGTGACTGGTACAATTCTAGCTACTTGCTTGTATGGGGATCTAACCTTCCAATGACAAGAACGCCAGATGCACACTTTATGACAGAAGCTCGATATCGTGGAACTAAGGTCGTATCTATTAGCCCAGATTATGCTGAGTTTGTGAAATTCGCTGATAAATGGCTACAATCGAAGCAAGGGACAGATGGAGCACTTGCCATGGCGATGGGTCATGTTATTTTAAATGAATATTATGTTCAGAATCGCACGGAGTATTTCGAAAATTATTCTAAAAAATATACTGACTTTCCATTTCTTCTTTTATTGGAAGAGAAGAACGGAGTCTGCACAGCAGATCGTTTCCTAACAGCGAAAGATCTAGGGATTAAAACGAATAATCCTGAATGGAAGACAGTTCTTATTGATGAAAATACAGGAGAACTTCATATCCCGAATGGCACAATTGGATCACGTTGGGGTGAGGATGGTAAATGGAACTTGAATCCGGTGGATACGATTACTGGTGACGACATTAATCCACAGCTTGGACTAGGCCAATATGCAAATGGGAATTTAGACATCAGCTTGCCATACTTTGATGATGACGGTAAGACGGTCATATCCCGCAGCATTCCTTATAAAACAATTGAGGCTGCTGATGGCACAACATATCGGGTAACTTCTGTGTTTGACTTGATGCTTGCACAGTATGGAGTTGATCCTACGGGTGCTGGTAGCTATGACGATGCAGACACCGCATATACACCAGCTTGGCAAGAAGCCATTACAGGTGTTGATCGAGCTTCAATTATTCAAATTGCTCGTGAATTTGCTACAAATGCTGTAGAAAGCCAAGGACGTTCGATGATTATTGTCGGTGCAGGAATTAATCACTGGTACAATTCGGACACGATTTATCGTAGTATTCTGAACTTGGTTCTCATGACGGGTTGTCAAGGTGTTAATGGTGGTGGTTGGGCGCATTACGTAGGACAAGAGAAACTACGTCCAGCCGAAGGATGGGCTACAGTTGCTTTTGCAAGAGATTGGACGATGCCTGCTCGACAAATGAACGGAACCTCGTTCTTCTATTTCGCGACGAATCAATGGCGGTTCGAATCGAACCCGGTAGATGGACATACATCAGCACTTGTGGATAAGACACGTTATGCACATCCTGCTGACTATAACGTACTCGCATCCAGACTTGGTTGGTTACCATCCTATCCTCAGTTCGATGAGAATTCGATCAATCTAGTGAGTCAAGCCAATGCCAATGGTGCCACAACGGCAGAAGCTGTTTCACAATATGTGGCTCAGCAATTGAAGGATCGTAAAATGAAATTTGCTATGGAAGATCCAGATGCAGCAATCAATCATCCGAAGGTGATGTTTGTATGGCGTGCGAATCTGATCTCAAGTTCTGGTAAAGGACATGAGTATTTCTTGAAGTATTTACTAGGTGCGCACAACGGCTTACTAAATGATGATACAAATACCATCCGACCAGAAGAAATAACCTGGAGAGATGAAGCTGCAGAGGGCAAACTTGACTTGATGGTCAACATAGACTTCCGTATGTCAGGTACGGCTGTGTATTCCGATATCGTTCTTCCGGCTGCTACTTGGTATGAGAAGAGTGATCTCTCATCAACAGATATGCATCCATTTATCCATCCATTCAACCCAGCGGTTCCGCCGCTCTGGGAGTCACGTTCAGACTGGGAAACGTTCAAGTCGATTGCCAAGACCTTCTCGGAAATGGCGGAAGGGCAATTCGATGGACCTATACAGGATCTCGTATCCGTACCTTTAATGCATGATACTCCGGAAGAGTTAGCACAACCATTTGGTAAAGTGCGTGATTGGAGTAAGGGAGAGATCGAAGCTATACCTGGTAAGACAATGCCGAAATTTATTATTGTAGAGCGTGATTATGCTCAAGTCTATAAGAAGATGACCTCACTTGGACCATTGGTGAAAGAAAAGCCTTATGGTATTAAAGGGATGAATTGGTCAGCTGATGATGAATATGAGCTACTGAAGAAAATTAATGGTGTAATTGATGAGCCAGGTGTAGGCGAAGGTTGTCCTAAGCTAGACACAGATATCCATATGGCTGAAACGATCATGACCTTATCTTCAACAAGTAACGGAAAAATGGCAGTAAAAGCATGGGAATCTCTTGAGAAGAAAACAGACTTGAAGCTGAAGGATTTGGCGACGGATCGTGAAGATGAACGATTTACCTTTAGTCAAATTACAGCACAACCGAAGACGGTTATTACTTCACCTGCTTTCAGTGGAACGGAACAGCATGGGCGCAGATATTCACCATTTACTACGAATATTGAACGAATGATTCCATTTAGAACATTGACGGGACGACAACATTTCTTCGTCGATCATGAAATGTTAACAGAATTCGGTGAGAATATGGCGATATTCAAACCAACGTTGAAACATTCACCTTTCCATACAGTTAAAGATCGTCCAGGTGTTAAAGGGAAAGAAATTGTATTGAATTTCATGACTCCACATAGTAAATGGTCAATTCACAGTATGTATTATGATTCTCTGCCAATGCTCACATTGTTCCGTGGAGGACCAACCATTTGGATGAATAAAGACGATGCAGCGGAAACAGATATTAAAGATAACGACTGGATTGAATGTTTCAATCAGAATGGTGCGGTTGTCGCTCGTGCTGTTGTCACACATCGGATGCCGCGTGGAATGTGCTATATGTACCATGCACAAGATCGCACGATCAACGTTCCTGCAACAGATGTAACTTCTACTCGTGGTGGAACTCATAACAGTCCGACGAAAATTCATGTGAAGCCAACACATATGATTGGTGGATATGCACAATTGAGCTATGGCTTCAACTATTATGGTCCGACAGGGAACCAACGTGACTTGAATGTTGTTATACGTAAACTTACGGAGGTGAATTGGCTTGAAGATTAAAGCACAGATTGGAATGGTAATGAACCTAGATAAATGTATCGGATGCCATACGTGTTCTGTTACGTGTAAGAATACTTGGACAAACCGTAAAGGTGCCGAATACATGTGGTTCAATAACGTAGAGACCAAGCCAGGGATCGGTTATCCGAAACAGTGGGAGAACCAAGAGAAATACAAGGGCGGATGGATACTTAAGAACGGTAAACTGGAGCTACGCTCCGGTAGCCGTTCCAAACGTCTGATGAATATATTCCATAATCCAGACCAACCAACCATTGATGATTATTATGAGCCTTGGGACTATGAATATGAAAAATTAAACCCAACGAAAGAAACGAAACATCAACCTGTGGCGCGCCCGAAATCACAAATTACGGGTGAACATATGGAAATCAAGTGGGGTCCTAACTGGGAGGATGATCTGGCAGGCGTCCACGAAACAGGATTACTTGATCCAGATATGGCAGGTATTGAAGAATCCGTGCGGATGGAGTTCGAACAAGTATTCATGATGTATCTACCTCGTATCTGTGAACACTGTATCAATCCATCTTGTGTGTCCAGTTGCCCTTCAGGTGCGATGTATAAGCGTGAAGAGGATGGAATTGTTCTTGTCGATCAGAATGCTTGCCGTTCTTGGCGGTTCTGTGTAACTAGTTGCCCTTATAAAAAAGTATATTTTAACTGGCAGACAAACAAAGCTGAGAAATGTACACTCTGTTTTCCACGGATTGAGCAAGGTCTACCGACGGTTTGTTCGGAAACCTGTGTTGGACGTATTCGTTACCTCGGTGTCATGTTCTACGATGCAGATCGTGTCGAAGAAGCAGCTTCCGTTGAGGATGAACAGAAGTTATATGAAGCACAGCTTGATATTTTCCTAGACCCATCTGATCCAGAAGTGATTGCAGCTGCTCGTGAAGCAGGTATCCCAGAAGATTGGATCGATGCTGCACAACGTTCTCCGATCTATAAAATGGCGGTAGACTGGAAGATAGCACTTCCGCTTCATCCAGAATATAGAACGATGCCGATGGTATGGTATGTTCCACCGCTTAGCCCGATTACGAATATGGTTGAAGGTAAAGGCACATCAGCAAATCCAGATGATATTTTCCCAGCTATTGATGATATGCGTATTCCTGTTCAATACCTTGCGAATCTGCTATCAGCAGGCGATACCGAAGTGATCAAGAACGTCCTTAAGAAGATGGCTCTTATGCGTTCACATATGCGGTCTCGTAATTTGAAGAAGGAACCAAATCTTGAACTACTTGAGCAATTCGGTTTGACGGAAAAAGGAATTGAAGAGATGTATCGCTTACTTGCAATCGCTAAATATGATGATCGCTTTGTTATTCCATCAGCACATCGTGAAGAAATTGCGGATCTCTATAGTGAGCAAGGAGCATGCGGATTTACCAATATGGCGGGTGGACCTGGTCCATGCGGAGGCTAATCAGGTAGTTAACACATACAAAACTTAAGCTTATGCTTCCGAAGTTAGTTTTGTTCGAAGTAATTCAGGAAGTAATCCCTCACAAAACTTAAGCTTATGCTTCCGAAGCTAGTTTTGTTCGAAGTAATTCAGGAAGTAATCCCTCACAAAACTTTAGGAGTGATAAAAATGCAAGATATGACGCTCCGTTCGAGTTGGATGATGCTATCGTTTCTACTACAGTATCCCGATGCAGAGTGGCAAGAGACAGCTGATGAAATGTACGTCGATTGGTGTCATTTGCTAGAAGACGAGAACGAGGAAAGTGTAGAACAGATTAAAGGATTTGTCAGTGAATGTATCGCAGAGTTCATTGGAATGGACTCAGAAACGATAACAGAGAGCTACGTAAAAACCTTTGATTTCAATAAAAAAGCAAATTTATATCTGACTTATGGTCAGCTTGGTGAAGAGCGTGAGCGGGGTCCAGCCTTGCTCAAGTTGAAACAAATCTATGAAGAAGAAGATATGTTACTTGCAAGTGAAGAACTTCCTGATTATTTGCCACTTGTGCTTGAGTATGTAGCCGTTGCAGAAGAGGACAAAGGTGTCTCCCTGTTGATCTCTTTCCGTAAAGCTTTAGAAAGTGTAAGAGATGCACTTACTGCAGGTAATAGCCCTTATCGTCATGTAATGTCAGGTATATTATTACTTCTCGATCAGTCATCAGTGGAAGAAGGATCCTTTGAATTCGACGCATCTGTAGGATACGGTGGTAACAATGCTGGCGCGGCGGGTTGTGGCCCAATGTGGGCAGCCGCGGGATATGGCGGCGGAGGCTCATCCTTTCCAAATCTAGATGTGAACCAAATGAAGGGGAGGTAGTCAGAATGTCATCGGGTAGTCAGCTTTTGTGGGTCATATACCCATATATCATTGTTATTATTTTTCTGTTAGGATTGTATTATCGGTATCAAACAGACCAATTTGGTTGGACAGCTAAATCAAGTGAAATACTTGAAAAGAAGAAACTACGTTGGGGAAGTCTTCTATTTCATATAGGGATTATGCTTGTGTTATTCGGGCATATTGGTGGACTTCTTATTCCTAAGTCTTGGCTTGCTGCTATTGGCGTAAGCGATCATTTCTATCATATCATGGCGGTTGGTGCTGGTGGATTTGCAGGAGTGTTAACTTTAGCAGGTTGTCTAATACTATTATATCGTCGTATATCCGACCCACGTATTCGTAAAACGAGTAGTTTCGGAGATATGTTATCCATCATAATGCTTACGACTATCGTTGTCGTTGGAATGGGTGCAACGATATTTAACGCAGCGGGACATACAGATTTCGATTATCGTGAGACGATCTCACCATGGATTCGTGGAGTATTAACTTTTACACCTGATGGTAATTTAATGAAGGATGTTCCGATTATTTTTAAAATACATGTGATGTTAGGTTTCGCACTATTCGCAGTATTTCCGTTCACAAGACTTGTGCATATGTTGAGTATGCCGATACAATATTTGAAAAGAACTTATGTGTTATATCGTAAACGTAGCTAAAAAGGTGGTATTTAAATGGTTACAGGTGTGATTCTAGCAGGAGGGCGTAATTCGCGTATGCAAGGGTTCAATAAAGCGTTGCTATCTTTGGATGGAGAGACATTTATTGAAAGGCAAGTGCGTGTTCTGCGGACACTCTGTGATGAGATTATGATTGTTACACCTGACCCGAGCATATATATAGATCTTATGTTGGGGGAAATCGAATACCTTTCTGACGTATACGTTGGTCATGGACCATTATCAGGAATACACGCTTCTTTTTCAAAGATAAGAACTGAATTTGCGTGGGTTGTGGGCTGTGATCACCCTTCATTATCTGTAACTGCAGCACAATTGATGTTAGATTATCTTCGGAAAAATGATTTTGATAGTGTTATACCCGTCATTGGTGGCAAGCATCAAATGCTTCATGGTGTATATCGACCGCAGTCTATACTGAATTCAGTCATTCAACTCATCGAAGCGGAGAAATATCGACTTTCAGGTCTGTTAGATGTCATGAATTGGGTTGGAATTGATGAGTCTGAATGGATAGCCCGTGGGATATCTACGGATTTCACTAAGGATGTCGATACACCAGAACAATATCTAGCTATATTAGAAGATTGAAACGAGGAGGCAACGATCGTGTGTAATGAAAGATATGTAAGACAACAAAGCTTCGCACCGATTGGCTCCTCGGGGCAAGCTTTACTTCACGATAAACATGTACTTATTATCGGAGCTGGTGCACTAGGTTCTGGCAATGCTGAAATATTGGCACGTTCTGGTGTAGGGAAGCTAACGATAGTAGATCGTGATTATGTGGATTGGAGTAATTTACAACGACAAACACTATATTGCGAACAGGATGCTAAGGAGCAGTTGCCCAAGGCAGTAGCAGCGGCACGCCGATTGCGTCAGATTAACGCAAGTATCCAAATAGATGCTGAGGTATTAGATTGCACAGCTGTTGAATTAATTCGACTTGTCGAGGCATCTAAAGTAGATTTGATCATAGATTCTACGGACAATTTCTCGATCCGTTATATGATTAACGATATCGCATACAAATATAAGATTCCGTGGTTATATGGTGCTTGTTCAGGTAGTTATGGCGTGATGTGTAGTTTCTTACCACATCAACAAACGCCTTGCTTGCACTGTTTATTATCTAGTATGCCGGTTTCAGCAGCAAACTGTGAAATAAATGGAATTATCGCTCCTGCTGTTCAAATGGTTGTTTCATTGCAATCTGCAGAAGCATTGAAATGGTTAACAGGTAATGAGGAGAGTATGTCCAATTCTTTTCGTGTATTTGATCTATGGTCCAGCCTGTTTCAAACTATACAAATTAGCTCAAGTTTAAGACAAGAACAATGTAATACTTGTGGAAACGATCCTTCATATCCATTTCTGCAAGAGGTTGCTTCTATGAAAACAGAAACTTTATGTGGTAGATCCACAGTTTGGATACGGCCATCTAGAGTGTCGCCTTTGGACTTGGAACAAGTGATCGAATCCGCTCAGAAGCGGAGTAGTCGTGTGACCTCTAATCCATATCTTGTTCAAATTCATGAAGAAGAGTATCGTTTAGTTATTTTTAAAGATGGTAGAGCTTTAATCCATGGGACAGCAGACCCGCTTTTGGCTAAAGAATTATATTACCGTTATTTGGGTTAATATGTGTTAGGGAGGGACAGAGATATGAAAATTTTATTGTTTGCACATTTAAGAGAAGAATTTGGTGCTTCTAGCTTATCACTTGATCTTGGAGAGATAACGGTAACCGATTTGTTTGAAGAGTTAGAGAAACGTTATGCGAATTCCTCACTTCATCAGGTCATGGTCGCAGTGAACGAACAATTCGTTAATCGTGATTATCTTATTCAAGCAGATGACACGGTTGCCTTACTTCCACCTGTAAGTGGTGGTTGATCGAAGTATCGCTAACTCAATAAAGTCAGGAGGAACCTATGATGAGTGAATCAAATTTAACGCATTTCAATGAGCAAGGTAGAGCACGAATGGTAGATGTTACTGAGAAATCAGAGACGCGAAGAGTGGCTATAGCCAAGAGTCAAATTCGTATGCGTCCAGAAACATTAAATAAAATTAGAGAAGGCAGTATTGGTAAAGGTGATGTTCTGTCTGTAGCGCAAGTTGCAGGAATCATGGCTGCTAAGAAAACCTCGGACATTATTCCTATGTGTCACCCATTACCATTGACAGGAATAGATATTACCTTTCATGAAGAGGATGCAGAGACGTTATCGTTCCAAGTGACTGTTAAGACAACTGGTGTTACTGGCGTGGAGATGGAAGCACTCACTGCGGCTCAAGTCGTAGGATTAACAATATATGATATGTGTAAAGCGATAGATAAAGATATGGTGCTTGGGGTTACGTACCTTGAGCGTAAGAGTGGCGGTAAGAGTGGCGATTATATTCGTCAAGAAACGGATTCCTTGTGAATGAGAAAGGTGGCTGAGTGATGAATTCTGCGCTATATGTACTTACGGATCAGCCGATCCTTCCAGAAGAAGTTACAGATAAAGTGAAGCGTCGGGAAGCAGGAGCGATAACCTTGTTCATCGGTACGGTTCGTGAACTTACATTAGGCAAGCGAACTCTTTATCTAGAATACGAAGCTTATACTTCTATGGCTATTGCGCAATTGACGCGTATTGGACAAGAAGTTCGAGATAGATGGCCAGATACGATATCTGCTATTACCCATCGGACTGGACACTTAGAAATTTCTGATATTGCAGTTGTTATTGCAGTATCTTCACCACATCGAAAAGCAGCTTATGAAGCGAATGAATACATCATCGAGCGGATTAAACAAATCGTTCCAATCTGGAAAAAAGAGCAATGGGAAGATGGTTCTGAATGGATTGGTGATCAATCAGGACAAAACGCATATCCGGATGGGAAGCCATTAATAGACAGCGATATCGAATAATTGATTCGGTAGTTCATTGTTGCAAAATGTAAAGGGAGTGAACAGATGTCAATTCAAACATTAATCGATCCTTTCGGCCGGAAACATGACTATCTTAGAATATCAGTGACAGATCGTTGTAATTTAAGATGTATCTATTGCATGCCTGAAGAGGGAATGGAATTTGAGCCTGCAGAGCATCTATTAAGTTATGAAGAAATCACTGATGTAGTTAGAATATTGGCTGGAATGGGAGTGCGAAAGTTACGATTAACTGGAGGCGAACCTTTAGTTCGCAAAGAATTGGATGTTCTAGTCGCGATGCTTTCACAAATTCCAGGCATTGAGGATATTGCTTTAACAACCAATGCTATATTTCTTGCACCCCGTGCAGCACGCTTAAAGGAAGCCGGATTAACACGTGTTAATATAAGTCTGGATTCCCTACAACCTGAACGCTTTAAATCCATTACACGTGGTGGAGACATTAAGAAAGTATTAGCCAGTATTGATGAATGTATAAGGGTTGGTCTATCACCCATAAAATTAAATGTTGTCTTGATGAAAGGTATCAATGATGATGAAATCGCTGATTTCCTTGCGCTAACGATGGATCGAGAAATTAATGTTCGATTTATTGAGTATATGCCGATAGGGCATCATGATTCACAGTGGAAGAGTTTATATTTCTCTCTTGACCGAGTATTTGAAGTCTGTGCTGAGAAAGGTTGGTCTTACGAGGCTGCCTCTTCACTACAAGGAAATGGACCTTCAGATAATTATACAATAGCAGGTGCAAAAGGAAGCTTCGGACTCATTCATCCGATTAGCAATCATTTCTGCAAAACCTGCAATCGTCTACGGTTAACAGCTGATGGTGTTATTAAGCCATGTCTTGCATGGTCTGAGCATTATCAAGTTCGTAATGTTATTGGTGATGATGAAGCTGTACGTCAATTATTTCTAGAGGCACTAGGTACCAAACCAGAGAGCCATGAAATGTCTAGGCATTTGTTGGAGGAACAGACAACACATACGCCTACAATGCGCAGAATGTCACAGATTGGTGGATAATTGGAGTGATTATTGATGAAGAATAATATTGTGATCCCACATGAACATGGTGGGTGGGCGATGGTGAGTGTTCCATTTATTATTGGGATGTTAGCGGGGCATCCAAGTTGGATGCATGTGCTGCTTTTTCTAGCGTGGTTGTTCTTATATTTGGCATCGTATCCATTCCTTCAAGCACTCAAAAAAAGATCTAAACGTGGACACTTGATTAAGTGGGGAATTACTTATAGTGTAATTGCTGTGTTATGCGTCCTTGTACCTTTGGTTAAGCATCCAGAGTTATTCTATTTTGCGATTCCTTTAGTCTGCTTATTATTAGTTAATATATGGCATGTGAAACGTAAAGCGGAACGTGAGATGTTAAATGATCTTTGCGCACTCCTCATCTTTGCTCTAGGTGGTGCCGCTGCTTACTTGATTGGTGATGGTGGATGGGACCGTACAATGGTGTGGGTTATTCTATTTAACTTTATATACTTTATAGGTACTGTCTTCTTTGTCAAGACGGTTTTCCGAAAAAGAGGAAACCAACGTTGGTTCACAGCTTCACGTATATATCATATCCTTCTGCTGATTATCCCATGGATCGTTGGCCTTCCTTGGATGACATTGGCCTATGTTTTCGCGCTAGTCCGTGCTTTCATATACGGAGGTAAGCAAATTCGTCCTATGAAAGTAGGTATATTAGAGGTTGTGGGTGCAGTCTACTTTTTAGTTGTTACAGTCATTGTTATACAGATGAAATTATAGATCTTTATAAATCTCACGCATCACATGTCGTAGTTCTGGGATAATGATCCGTGACGTAGCAAGTTTCACAGCTCCTGTAGAGCCTGGCATGGAGAACACAGCTTTATTATGGATAACTCCCGCAATAGCACGACTTAGAATAGCTGCTGTACCTATATCGTCTACGAAACTTAGATAACGGAATATTTCACCGAAGCCATGCATTTCTTTATCAAGCATATCGCGGACCGCTTCATAAGTGGTATCTCGCTTAGCGATTCCAGTACCACCATTCAGGAGAATAGCTTCCACGTTAGGATTCGATAACCCTTGGCGTATAGCCGTCTGAATTTCTTCATAGGTATCGTGAACGATTTGATAATCGGTAATATCGTAACCAGAGGACATCATAAGTTCTCGAAGTAATGCCCCACTTTTGTCTGTCTCTACGGTTCTCGTATCTGAGACGGTTATGATCATACAACGCACAGAAGTTGGGGCTTCATTACGATGAGATTCAACGGATGTTAACATGCGGATCAACCTTTCCTGACAATAATATTTACGAAGTTCTATCTATAGAGTACAGCTTTCGCGTTGAATTATCTAGTTCATCGTGATCGTTACGATAGCGAATTGTCCTTAAATCCATTTTCTTCGCTACTTCGAGTTTATTACATAATTTTGATTTTCATAAAAATATAGCATAAAAAAAGGCGACATACCGTTCATATTCGAACGGTAAGTCGCCTTTTTTATCTTTCACTTAACTTATTTAAGACTTTTTATTGTTACCCAATGCATGCACAATGACTTTTAAAATTTCCATCATAATAACAGCAGCTAATGCAAGACCTGCAGCGATGAACCATTGTTGCATGCCGAATGCATCTGGGATGGAGAAGATTCCCCGAATTCCAGGAATAACGGTAATACCATAGAATACAAAGCAGACTAATACTGCACCAATAACGAACTTGTTACTGAAGAATCCAGCTTGGAATGCTGTTTGCGTATTTGAACGTGCCGCGAATGTTTGAAGAGTACGTGCTAGAATCAACGTTGTAAATGCCATAGCGACACTCATTTCAGGTGATTCCTGTAATCCGATGTACTGTGAGATAATGACTGCAATACCGATGAGTAGACCTCTAGTAATGACTGCTCTTAACGTACCACCTGCAAAAATCCCTTCATCAATAGGTCTTGGCTTACGTGACATGACATCAGGTTCTGCCTTTTCCATACCTAATGCAATAGCAGGCAATGAGTCATTAACTAGGTTAATGAATAAGAGTTGAATTGCCGTGAAAGGATTAATCCAATCGAATATTAGTGCAAATAAGATAGCGATAATCGCACCCAAATTACCTGCGAATAAATATGAGATTGCCTTTTTAATATTATCAAATACCGTTCTTCCGACACCCACTGCTTTTACGATGGATACAAAGTTATCATCCGTAAGAATCATAGCCGCGGAATCTTTGGCGACATCCGTCCCACTACCCATAGCAACACCTATATCAGCTTGTTTCAATGCGGGGGCGTCATTTACACCATCACCAGTCATGGCAGTGATTTTGCCCTTCTTTTGCCAAGCGCGAACAATTCTGATTTTGTTGGTAGGAGAGACCCGGGCATAGACACTGATCTTTTCTAATTTCTGATCTAATTCTTCGTCAGATAAGGCATCCAATTCTTGGCCAGTTAAGGCAATATCATCTTTATTCATTAAGCCAATATCAAGCCCGATCGCTTGCGCAGTTGTTTTATGGTCACCAGTAATCATAATTGTGCGAATTCCAGCTTTATTCGATTCTTGTATAGAAGCATATACTTCTTCTCTTGGAGGGTCGATCATAGCGGTTAAACCTACCAAAATTAGATTCTGTTCATCTGCAAGTCCTATATTTATGTTATCAGTTTTCATAGGTTTATATGCGTAAGCCAAGACACGAAGGGCTTTCTTAGAAAAGTTCTCATTGGCTTGCTGTAAACGTTCAAGAATTTCCTCAGACATAGGGACAACTTCATCACCTAAGAGGACTTGATTACAGCGGTTAAAGAGCACATCTGGACCACCCTTAACAATGATTGTTTTTTGTCCATCGAAAGTGTGTAAAGTTGCCATTAGCTTACGGTCTGAATCAAATGGAATTTCGGCTTCTCGTGGAAAGTTGTCTCGAATTTCTTTATAGTCTTTGTTCATACTATTACTAAATGAGATTAGAGCAACTTCTGTTGGATCACCTAATTCTTTTCCATCTTCATTAATGTTAGAATCGTTACACAGAACAGCGATATGTAGTAATCGACGTTCTCCGATCGACCAGGAATCTGGATCGTCAGGGAAGTTATCTTTAGTTCCTTGAGGTAGGAAATAATCAACGACGGTCATTTTGTTCTGAGTTAATGTTCCTGTCTTATCTGTACAAATGATACTAGTTGATCCTAATGACTCAACAGCAGGTAGGCTACGAATAATAGCGTTTTGTTTTGCCATTTTGTTAGTACCAACTGATAGAACAATAGTAACGATAGAAGAGAGCGCTTCAGGGATTGCAGCAACAGCAACAGCAACGGCGAACATTAATGCATTTAAAATAGTTGTTGTCATATCTACCGTATCATCCGAGAATATTGCACGTCCAGCTTGTACTGCGAAAATAAGAACACTTAGTAATAATATTGCGATACCAAGTTTTTTGCTGAAAGCCTCAAGCTTACGCTGTAATGGAGTTTGCTTCGCTTCGGCACTTTCAAGTAGAGTGGCTATTTTACCAATTTCCGTATGAAGTGCTGTACCCGTTATAAGCATTTTCCCTCTACCATATACAACTAGTGATCCGCTGAATACCATGTTTTTACGGTCTCCAAGCGGGGATTCATCATGGATGGTATTCACATGTTTCTCAACAGCTTCAGATTCTCCCGTCAACATGCCCTCGTTAACTTTAAGACTACCTGATTCAATCAAGCGACCATCAGCAGGTACGTAATCACCAGCATCAAGAACGACGATATCGCCACTGACAAGTTCTCGTGCGGGTACAGTCATTATTGCCCCATCACGCATAACTTTAGCTTCGGGAGCAGACATTTTCTTCAAAGCATCAAGTGAACTCTCTGCTTTACGTGTCTGCACTACGCTGACTATAGCATTTAATATAAGAACAGCGAATATAATTAGCGACTCCATAAAATGTCCTAGAATGATTTGCACGACTGCCGCTATGACTAGAACAATAACCATGGGGTCTTTGAAATTCTCCACGAATAACTTCCATATAGGAACTTGTTCTTTGTTTTTTAATTCATTGTAACCGTCACTTGCGATCCGCTTCGCAACTTCTTCGGTTGAAAGTCCAGTTTCATTACTTTGTACTTCTGTTAATGCTTCTGAAAAGCTGCTTCGATAGAAATCCATCTATACAGCTCCTCTCTTGTAGTGGTTAATCTTGTTCCTAAACAGTAGTGTTAACTGAAAGCAACTCAATTATGATGCATTTAGTTATATACGAATCAGACTCATATGAGTTTCTAAACCCATATAAATTATTGTAATCTATTAATTCATCATGAAATTTTAAAGAAAAATATCTTCATTACTATATAATGATAGAGGTACAAAATTCTAATAAAAAGGATTAGGAGAATAATCATGTCAGAACAACGAGCAAAAGGTTTTAAGAAGAATTATGGATTACAATTAGCCACGATATTTATTGGATTTATTATTTTTGGTATTTCTGAAAATATTAAAGGTCCTGCGATTCCGCGAATTCAGATGGATTTCAATCTGGACGAGATTCAATTGGGAACATTGTTATCACTCAATGCCTTAGGTTATTTAATAGCTTGTTCCTTTACAGCATTATTAACGAGAAAAATCGGGATCAAATGGTCGAGTCTTATTGCTTTTGGGTCGATGCTAATCTCAGGGATTCTTATATTTGTTTCGCATAATTACACATTTTTCTCGGCTTCTTATTTCTTGATGTATATTGGAAATGGCATGCTAGAAATTGCGCTAGCTATTCTTGGAGCACGGATTTTTGTTAGAAATACCGGGACGATGATGAACTTATCTCATTTTTTTTATGGACTAAGCTCTACAGTGGCTCCATTATTAGCATCGGGATTAATGACTCTAACAGTGTTTGAATATACGTTGGATTGGCGTGGAATGTACCTTGTGATGTTATGTCTCTCCGTGATCCCTATGATCCCTGCTGTGATGAGCCGCTTCCCAGGTGATGATCTATTAGATGAGGATCGTATTCCATTTAAGGTCCTAGTACGTGACCCTGCATTGTGGTTATTAGTTGCCATTCTTTCTTTCGGAGTTGTATCTGAGCTAGCTGTGGGTGGTTGGCTTGTCAATTTTCTTGAGAAATCTTACGGTTGGAATACAACGGTAGCCGCAGGAATGCTTTCGACATTCTTTCTTTTTTTCTCAGGAGCAAGACTGTTTCTAGGGCCTGTTACCGATAAAATAGGGTTTAACCTATCTATCATTCTATTATCTGGATTTGCGGGGATATGTACATTTATAGCTATTCTAGCTGGTGAACCAGCCGCCATCTTCTTTGCCTTGGCTGGTATTGGTATTGCGCCAATATACCCGACTGTCATGGCTTTTATTGCTAAAAGATATCCAACAGGAAGCGACACGGCTATTACCTTTACCGTAACCATGATGGGGATCGGGAGCGTAATAGGCAATTATATAATTGGAGCCATTATCAATGTGGTAAAGAATATATACGGAACAACAACAGAAATAGGACTACTGCGTGGTTTGCAAGCAGGATATGGCTTTATCGGATTATGCGCTTTAATATGTTCTTTCGCAGGGATGATATTATATAAATATTTGAAAAAACGAAATGAATTAATTTAAGAATGATTCCAAGTGCATTTCATATATATCTGAGGAGGCAGAGAATGAACGCGGAAATCCAAAAGATACAAATGAGTATATCTCACCATCAGATTCAAGTACGATCCAGAGCTTATGCTGAAGAATGGTGTCAATGGGGAGATAGCAATATAGAACAAGGCGCGATTATCCATCCGGGTTACATCACTTTCGATCCACTAATTGAAGGGAGTTTTGAAGCGGATGTTTTGTTAGTATTGAAAGATAATTTCTCGCTGGATCTACTTTCAAAGAGATGTTATGTCGTACCCTTTGAAGTGTTGGAGCTGGAACATTTAGAAGTCTTATCGGTTGGAACAGTGGTGACTATTCAGATACCACTTCTAGGGAATTGTCATTACGAGTTATATTATGAAGTCTATGGTGAGGAGGCCCCTTTCTATAAACTGACCTTTGTTCCAGTAGGACAAAAGGTCCAGAGTAAGGTTCTTTTAAATGATGATTGGGGTGGAGTTTGTGACCATTTATTAATGGAGGGATTCACGAATTAAGTGATTTGATTTAATTTTGATAGGACATTGCAACAAATAAATTGATTATCTGCCAATTTGCGGGATTCAATCAATATAACTGACTATCATTCGAGTTTATGTTACAATATGAAAGATCCTGTTTTAAATTATTGATAGATTTCCTTTTACCTACATTACATAGAAAGATAAATGATAGATTCATATTATTTTCAGTACAGCAAATATAAATTTCACATTCTAATTAGGTGTATAAATTTAGCTAAATCACAGGGAATAAGTAGATGGTTGGCGAGGAGGTCGCATAAATATGACAGATTCCCAGATGATACGTGAGATTAAAGAGGGAAATGTTGAGCTTTTTTCTGTATTAATGCGTCGTTATCAACGAAAAATATTAGCTTTTGTATTTCATATGCTTAAGAGCTCAAATCAGGAGAATATGGCAGAAGATCTCTGTTCAGAAACTTTCTACAAAGCGTATCGGAGTCTAGATACATTTAGGGAAGTGGAGGCAACATTTTCCACATGGCTTTATACGATTGCTCGTAATACGGTGTTGAGTGAATTGCGTAAACATCGTAATGTAAATATTCCACTAGATGAAGGTGGAGTTATTCCTATTGCACCTTCGGAAGTTGCTCCAGAACAGACTATTTTGCGAAATGAAAAAGTTAATATGGTGCGAAATGCTATCAACAATTTACCTGAGAAACAACGCTCTGCCATAATCTTGAGAGAATATGATCAATTAGATTATCAGGAAATTGCTGAAATTATGGGACAAAGCGTAAGTTCTGTTAAGTCACTTTTATTTCGAGCTCGTTCTAGTGTGAAAATACAACTTGAACCATACGTTTACAACCACATTAATGATGAATTTGAAGGGATGACTAGCAGATGAAATGCTCTGAGGCTCAGGAATTGTTCGGATTGATGTGGGACATTCCAACAGATGATCCGAAGAGGCTTATGTTAGAACAACATATAGCAACCTGTAGCGAGTGTTCTGCTAAATTCGAGCTTTGGGAAGAAAGCCGAATGTTAATGTTAGATATAGATGATGAATGGGCAGAATTGCGTTCAGAAGCTGTGAATCAACAAGTGATGGAGCGGATTTTCAGCGAATCACCATGGTTGATTCAAGATAAGAGTAAACCATTTGAACTATCAGGTGCGACTAGACGTAAAATTTCTTTATGGATATTTGGTTGTCTGATGCTATTTTTCATAAGTTTTGTATTCTTTATTTCGTTGGATCCTAGAGCAACTGAGATTGAAACAACACCCTCAAATGGTATTCTTCCAACAGGGATTGCAGGTAATCCAACCGTACTACCCCAAGAAGGGTCATATATCATTCCTGAATTAAACAGTGGAATTATTGAACCTTTGGTAGTCAATATGGGTCCTGCGCATCCTCTATACTGGATGATATTATCAATTATGAGTATTGCTCTAGCCCTACTATCACTGAGAAGGCTAAGTCGTAACCGTCGTTGATGATTACCATGTTGAGGATAGGAGAGGGTACGCTAGATGAGAATAGGACTGATAAGACATGGTGTGACTGACTGGAACCTCGTAGGTAGGATTCAGGGGCAGACAGATATTCCATTAAATGATGAAGGCAGAAAACAGGCTTTATTGTTAGGCAATCGCTTAAAGGATGATCCTGATACATGGGATTATGTGATTAGTAGTGGATTATCACGTGCAGATGAGACGGGATCTATTATTGCATCTATATTATCTCTACCCATTCTGGAATCTGATCCTCGGCTTAGTGAACGCTATTTTGGACATGTAGAGGGGTTAACAGCAGAGCAACGAGAGCAAACGTGGGGCAAAGAATGGGATCAATTAGACCTCGGACAAGAAAAGGATGAAGATATTCAAGCTAGAGGTCTTACATTCTTGGATGATATATGGAAGCAGTATCATGATAAGAATATACTTGTTATCAGTCATGGAGCTTTTCTAGCGCAACTATATTCAGCTTTGTTTAGGGATAAATATAATGAGAGAATCGGCAATTTATCCTTAACGATCTTGGAAAAAGTGGATTTCGATTGGATACCGTTACTTTATAATTGTAATCGACATTTATATGAAACCCAAGCATAAACGCCTTCGGCGTCCTTATAAGGACGGTAAGTGTTTAAGCGAGAAATATAAGATATAATGTATTGCGTAAAACTTATACTTTCTTATATTTGAACATAAGTCCTGATTTTAGGACTTTTTTTGTATTTTATCTAGATAAAAATGATTAGTTAGTAAGTTTGGATGTATCAAAAACGAATTAATTACCAATAATGCTACTAAAACGGTGAGGCGATCAACGATGAATCTAGCGGATATGCTCACGTTTGCCGATATTGGTCAATTAACAACCATAGCAAGCCACTATCAATGTGAGTGCAGGAAGAATTCGAAACATGAATTAATTCAGAGTATATTAGTAGCTTTGAATGGAAAAGATTTCATTGGCCAACAAATTCGATCTCTTTCCGTAGACGATTTGAGATTTCTGAATGCGATTTTATTCGATAGTCGGAATTACTTCAATGTTGAGGAACTTATTGCAATCATAAAGCAAACTTCCTTTGCGGATGTTGAGAATGGGACTTCGAGAGAGCAGATACAAAATCCAAGTTCACGTGAAACGATTGCACGCTTCAAAAAAAGTGGATGGCTATTTAATGGTTTGTTACAGGATACGAAGTATTTGTATCAAGTTCCTCGTGATCTAAAGGAAAGATTTCGTAAGGAATTAGGTGAATATTTCAAGAGTTCTCTAATACACTCTGGGGAACCCGCTGTTTATCGTGAAGAACAAGGATTATTGGTGGAGGATTTAGATTGTTTTCTTCGTTATGTTCATCAACATGAGATTGAAATGAACCATGATTGTGCGATGTATCGAAGAAATCAACAACAGTTGATGGAGAGTTTTCACATTTCAGAACCTCTTTTATCAAAAGGAGGATGGAGGTTCGGATATGGTAAAACTTTTCATTTATATCCAAGTAGATTATCTTTGATCTATGATTATGCCCTACATATGGGGTATATAGATGAATTATCTCATAGACTAATAATGACAAAGATAGGACTCGAATACTTGGAACAAGGAAAAAGCGAAGATATGGTGTATATTTTTCGTTATTGGTTAAGATTGTATAAACGTCCTATTCCGAATTTAAACTCCATTGTGTATTGGATTGGACAGTGTTGTCATGATTGGGTTACGCTTTCTTCGTTGTATGAGGCTATAGGGTGGCTGATTAAACCATTCTACTACGATACATCACAGTCAATCATCGAGCAACGAATCATACAGATGATGATGCATTTAGGGTTTGTTCGTATTGGAGAGAGTGAAGGGGAAGGGACCGTTGTAAAAATGACACTATGGGGCAACAGAATGCTTGAGAACGATATGGTTCTTACTAAAGGTAATATTAAGATCTGAAGTTTGGAGGTGCATTCAATTGGATAAGTTGAAAGTTACTTACGAAGTCATGCTAGGGTTATCAGCTGAAATGATCTGGGATGAGGCACTACGTAAATATCGCAGTGAAGAGGTCTATAAGAAGATTGACAAAGCATTAGCTAATAGAGATAAGGTAGCTTTCACCGAACTAACCGAAGAGCTTAAGACTTTGATTTAAAGAAATGCAACTATGCATTTCTTTTTTTTTAGTTTAAATTATAGGAGAGAAGCAACACAGAAAGGATGACTTATATGAAATTCAGCGAAATATCCTCTGAATCTTGGCTAGAACTACAACCGTATTTAGACACTTGTATTATTCCTTTCACCGGGCTCAAGGGTGTAGAAAGCCCCATTGAAGCTACAGCAGCTTTAGAAAGATTACGTGATTTATTGGATTTAGTTGAGAATAGATACCGTGGCAGAACGATTACTTATCCCGCTTTCCATTATGATATTAACGAAAAATACGAATTGGTAAATGAACTTTGTCACAAAATCAAAAAAAGTGGATTCAAGTATGTTATCATTGTGACAGCGGATACATATGTAGAGTCATCCCAATGTCCTTATTCGGATTTAGTACTATCGCAACCGCTATTAGAAAAGATCATGGGCAATGAACAGTTGACTTTAACTGCTATCGTACAAAATAGGATTGAACGTCTCTGGATGAAAGGTGATCCATTATAAATGTGACAAATTTTCAACAATTAATTCGAAACATGATTTATTTGTGACAAGAAAATGAACGTGAATTCTTGACGGTCTTAAGAGGCTCATATATTATTAAGTTGTCTTGGTAATTGGTGTGATAAATATCATTGAATTACTACTTAATGAACGGGTTGAAAAAGGGGGTTGAAGATATGGGGAACAACCAAAATGATCATCATGAAGCAGAGTACATACCCAATAGTAATAAGGAAATGTCCCGTCGACAATTTCTTACTTATACATTGGGAGGTGCCACAGCCTATATGGCAGCAGGAGCAATCTTGCCAATGGTACGTTTCGCAGTAGATCCTATTCTGCAAAAGAAAGCTGACGGTGATTACGTAAAAGTAGCTGAAGTAACTAAAATTAACAATGAACCACAAGAGTTTTCTTTTGAACTAAAGCAACAGGATGGCTGGTATCCAAGTACTGCTAATTTAGTTGCATGGATTCGTAAGGATGAATCCGGTACCATTTATGCATTATCTCCTATTTGTAAACATTTAGGCTGTACTGTTGGATGGAATAATAATAAATCTTATCCAGATGAGTATCACTGTCCTTGCCATGGTGCGCGTTATACGAAAGTAGGCCAGACCTTGGCTGTATCACCAAAACCACTTGATACTTATAAAGTTAAAATTGAAAATGGATGGGTTTACTTGGGCAGTACTGAATCAAATACGGTAGTGAAATAGGAGGCGAATATTTCGGATGTTTAAGAATATCTATAACTGGATTGACGAACGTCTTGATATCACGCCGATATGGAGAGACGTTGCAGATCATGAAGTTCCGGAACATGTTAACCCGGCACATCATTTCTCTGCTTTTGTTTATTGCTTCGGTGGATTGACATTCTTCATTACTGTTATTCAAATTTTGTCAGGTATGTTCCTGACAATGTATTATGTGCCTGATATTATGAACGCTTACAACAGTGTAGAGTACTTACAGACACAGGTTGCATTTGGTCAAATTGTACGAGGAATGCACCACTGGGGAGCGAGTTTAGTTATTGTAATGATGTTTTTACATACGATGCGAGTTTTCTTTACGGGTTCATATAAAGCACCTCGTGAAATGAACTGGGTTGTAGGTATGCTTATATTCTTTGTTATGCTGGGCTTAGGATTAACAGGTTACTTACTCCCATGGGATAACAAAGCATACTTTGCAACGAAAGTAACGATGGAAATTGCTAACTCTGTACCCTATTTAGGACCTGTCTTGAAGGAATTAATGCAAGGTGGAACTATCGTAGGTGCACAGACGCTTACTAGATTCTTTGCATTACATGTATTCTTCCTCCCGGCCGTATTGCTAACTCTGTTGGTCGGACATTTCATTATGATCCGCAGACAAGGAATTTCCGGTCCACTATAAAAGAAGGGAGGTTTACTGATGGCGCACGGAAAAGATTCGAAAGAAAAGGTAGTCTTTGTTGGAGATTCGCGTGTAAAAAAAGCCAATGGTTATATTGTACCCCCAGATTACACAGCTTATCCTGGTAAATCGGAAGCTTTTATCCCTAACTTTTTGTTGAAAGAATGGATGGTTGGGGTTGTTGTTCTGGTAGGGTTCTTAGTATTAACGATTGCTGAACCAGCTCCGCTTGGTTATCCAGCTAATCCAAGCGCATCGATCATACCGATGCCAGACTGGTATTTCTTATTCTTATATGAGTATTTGAAATTACCATATGCCTCAGGAGACTATGTGGCACTTGGTGTAATCGGTGTAACAGGGGTAGCTTTCACGGCATTATTACTTGCTCCCTTCCTAGATACAGGTAAAGAGAGACGTTTCTATCGTAGACCGATTGCTTCATCACTTATGTTATTATCACTTGCGGCGATCGTGTATCTGACTAATACGGCTTGGACTCACTATGTTCATGAACTAGAAGCTACGAATCAGGTACCAGAGCATATTCAACGTGAGGAAGAAGCGCAGGAGAAGCGAGCGCAAGGTCTTCCGACTTCTAACGCTATTGTAACTGAAGAAGTGGCGATCGTGGACAAGGATGATGTAGCGATGGAGACGTTCAAATTAGCAGGATGTATTAGTTGTCATGCTGTAGATTTGAAAGGGGCTTCTGGACCATCGTTACGGGGTATTGGTGATACTCATGATGAAGCTGCTATTCTAGGGATCATTAAAGAGGGTCAAGGAACTATGCCTCCTATGTATGACAATGCGATTGCAACTGGGTTAACCGATCAAGACGTGACTGAACTTGCAACTTGGCTTGCGAAACAAAAAGCAGAATAGTAAAATGAAATGAAAAACCTGATCGTTTTATTAGATCAGGTTTCTTTTAATGGTTATTACATAAGGAGGTACATCGTTGTCCATTTCCTATTTCTGGAGTAAAACATTTTTAAGTAAAAATAATTTCCTTTGGCTTTTATTCATTTGTAATTTATTGGGAACAGTATATGGATATATATGGTATGGCGGACAGATGGAATACACACTTGAACATTATTCATCATGGATTGTAGTATTTGTTCCTGATAGTCCTACTGCTAGTTTGTTCTTTACGGTCGCTGTCGGATGTTTATTGTTTCCACCTCGGACAACCTGGGGGAAGAATGCTCGTTATATAATCGAAGCGCTAGCAGTAGTGACTTCCGTGAAATATGGGATATGGGCAAGTAGTATAATTTTTGCAGGTCAATACCAAGGAGATATTCTTCAATGGCAGGATTGGATGCTTGTTGTATCTCATTCGGCTATGGTTGTTGAATCATTATTGTATGTTCGCTTTTTTAAATTCAATTCACGTATATTACTTGGAGCTGCCGCATGGACTCTACTGAATGATTTCATAGATTATACATATGGAGTTTATCCTTGGTTGCCTAATGTCTTGGGAGATAATATAACAGAGGTACAGAATTTTACGATTGTTCTTACGATTTTTAGTGTTGTCGTTACTTGGATTACCTTGAAATATACTAGAGTTCATAAGCATGTAATCAAGTGAGAGAGTAATCATGGAAATATAAATCACCGGTTCTATAAGCATCCCTCGTACCATACATTTACGGTAGGAGGGATGTCCCATGTCTAGGATGATCAAATCTCATCCACTGTTATTGCTGGTATTAAGCTTCATAATCATGATCGTAATGAATGATGATGTGATTGTTGCAAAGGAGATATCATCAGAACCAACTCAACAGGCTAAAGAGCTGAGCATGGTTGCTGAGAGATTATATCGTAATGTTGTAGATGGGAATTTAACAGAGGTGCGTTTGGAAACGGAAAAAATAGAGCAGATTTTCACATCCTCTTCGTTCCAAAATATTACCGGTATTGAAGGTATTCATGCTCTATCAGAATGTATCATTGAAATGAAAATTGCTACGGCTCAAGCAACGATTCAACCTGATCTTTGGTTAACTGCAGCAGCAAAATTAAGATTAGCAGCAGATAGTCTAAATAATACAGAACAACCATTATGGCATCAGTATTATAAAGTCGTACGTGAGGACTTAAGTAAGATGCATAATCAATTGAATGAGAATAATAATGTCGGTTTAAAAAAAGCGTATGATAATCTACAAGCACACTATGAATTAATTCGACCAGCCGTAGTTATACATAAGAAACCTTACGAGGTGAATATGATTGATTCATGGATTTCTTTTGCGGGGGGGATAACAACTTCGTTGAGTTCTAAGCCAGAATCGATAAGAAGTGCTATTGCTCAAGGGGAACAATTATTTAATGAATTATTTGGGAAGAAAAGAGATGAAGCGGCTTTTTCGGTACAATATGACCCATATTCCTATCATAAAAGTATTTGGATTGCTGCAATTTTCATTCTATCTATATTGATTTACGTTGGATATAAGAAATACCAAGGGGAGAAAAGGACATGGAAATCATTTCTCCCTTAATCATATGTATTTCCCCGATCACTCTTCGTGAAATCCTTCTCCCTGAACATCTCGTACATCATTGATGATGATAAATGCTTTAGCGTCCATTGACTTCACAATAAGTGTGAGTCGATGGATTTCTTGTCTTGAGACAACACAATAGGCAATATACTTGGCTTTCTTTGAATAGGCACCAATGGCAGGAATGATGGTTACCCCTCGATCCATTTCATTTGTGATGCGATCAGCAATCTCTGGCGCATGGTCGCTAATAATTGTAAAGGCTTTAGCAGCATATGCTCCTTCTTGGATGAAGTCAATTACTTTAGATGCAATATATACAGTTACAAAAGTGTATAGTATCTTTTCAATGGGAATGAAGAATAAAGCTGCACCGATAATGATGATATCCAATGCTAATATGATTTGACCCATACTCCATCCGAATTTACGATTACATATTTTGGCGATAATATCGGATCCTCCTGTAGTTCCTCCTGAACGGAATACTATGCCAAGACCGGCACCCAAGGTAATCCCAGCATATAATGAAGCTAAAATATAATCGTATTGTGTCTCAAAGGGAATGATCAGGCCCTTAAGAATGAGTCTTTCAATAAACCAAAGGAAAAAAGTTAAGGAAGCGATCCCTATCCCGGTATAAAGCATCTGTTTCTTACCTAGGATTATCCATCCCAGAATAAATAGAGGGATATTGAGAATTAATGTAGATAAGGAAGGGGGGATATGGAAAGCATAGTTGAGTAATAGTGTAATCCCTGTCACTCCACCCTCCATCAGCTGGTTAGGGATTATGAAATAGAGTAAACCAAAAGCATATATGGCTGTCCCTATAATGATGGGTACGATCATTTTGAATTGTAAACCGATCTTCAATGTCTTCATGTTATCCTCCGCAATATCAGAAATAGGAAAAACATAGATTATTATGTCATGTTTAGTATACCTTTAAAGTGAATTATTTAAAAAATATTAGTTTCAAAATAGCTTTAGTATGACAATTGGAGTAAAATGAAAAAAAGAAATTGGTTATATTTTCGTGTACAACCTAAAGGAGAATGGTTAGGAATATGGAGAAATCATTGGCGGAAATGCAGCGGGAAGTTGATCGTTATATTTCGCAATTTGAAGAAGGGTATTTCAGCCCAATGTCCATGCTAGCGCGAATGACAGAAGAAGTTGGCGAATTAGCAAGAGAGGTAAATCATCAATTCGGTGAGAAACCTAAGAAAGCAAGTGAAGAGGATAATTCCATTGAGCTTGAGTTGGGAGATATTCTTTTTATAACCATGTGTTTCGCTAATTCATTAGGAATTGACTTGAGTAAATCACATGATGCTGTGATGCATAAATTTAATACGCGTGATGCTAATCGCTGGACCAAAAAGAACACCGATTAGGTAAAACTATCATATGCTGTACAAAACCCATTCGAAGGTGGGAACAGCACATGAAAACGGAGGATTATGTTCAGCAAGCGTACCGTTGTATTTTGCAAAATGATTTCATTGGAGCCATTCGTCTGTTTGAAGAGGCAATTACATTAAACCCCTTGGATGCAGAACTACATTATAAATGTTCCATTACCTATGCTCGGAATAATCACCTTGTCAAAGGGATCGAACATGCTGAAAAGGCACATCAGCTAGATCAGGGAAAAGTGGTCTATCAGTTGTATATCCAGCATCTTAATGCGAAACTAATAGTTCAAGAATCTAAGAAGCAAATGGAACAATTAAACGCGGCAACAGTTATTGATTATTATAAGGTGGTATCTTTACTAAAAAAGGCCATCGAACTAGATCCGTTATATGGTGATGCATATGTATGGCTGGCGCTAGCTTATAGTGAACTCAATGAACATGCTACGGCTATTTCAACGCTGAAAGAGGGATTGTTTCTATTACCAGCAGAACAGGGTCTGGATAAATTATTAGAACAACTTAAAAAGAGATTTAAAGAGTATATAAATGATTCATTCAAAAGATAAGAAAGTGGGGAGAATTACAAAATGTCAGATCCGATAAAAGTAGCAGTTGTAGGTGCGGGTGGCCGCATGGGCAAGGAAGTAGTTAGATTGGTATTAGAAGACCCAGAACTTGAATTAGTTGCAGCGGTGGATCGATCTGCAGGAGAAGTTGATGCTGCTAGTCTTGTGGGACTACCCGCAAGTGGTATCATCATAACGACAGATATTGAACTTGCCTTTGTAGAGCAAAAGCCAGATGTGATGGTTGACTTCACTACACCGGAATTTGCTTATACCAATACATTTTTAGCTATTAAACATGGCGTTCGCCCAGTGATTGGAACGACTGGCTTTACACCAGAACAAATTGAAGAACTGGACAAGCTGTGTCAAGCGAAAGAAATTGGTGGTTTGATTGCACCTAACTTCTCTATTGGCGCGATATTGATGATGAAATTCGCTGCACAGGCGAGTAAGTACTTTCCGCATCTTGAAATTATTGAATATCATGGAGATCAGAAGCTGGATGCACCTTCAGGAACAGCGATTAAAACAGCTGAAATGATTGTTGAGAATCGTAAGGAGCTTCGTCAAGGGAATCCTAAAGAGGAAGAGACGATCGAAGGAGCTCGCGGTGGTTATTATAACGGCTTTCGAATTCATAGTGTACGCTTGCCAGGCGTATTTGCTCAACAAGAAGTTATACTTGGTGGATTCGGTCAATCTCTAAAAATACGACATGATTCTTATGAGCGTGCAGGATATATGCCGGGAGTCAAAGTAGGAATTCAAAAGGTAATGGAATATACAGGGCTGGTATATGGTTTCGAACAATTCATTGACTAACTATTAGGAGGAGAGAAACTATGAAAATCGCATTTATAGCACATGATCGCAAAAAAGAAGAAATGGTTAATTTCGTCATTGCCTATGAACATGTCTTTGAAGGACAAGAACTATTTTCAACTGGGACTACCGGATCAAGAATTATGGAAAATACGGATTTGAAAATTCATCGTTTCATGTCAGGACCTCTTGGCGGTGACCAACAGATAGGTGCACTTGTGGCACAGAATGAAATGGATCTAATTGTTTTCTTAAGAGATCCACTTATGGCACAACCACATGAGCCAGATATCAATGCTTTACTGCGTCTATGTGATGTTCAAGGTATTCCTTTGGCTACGAATATTGCAACAGCTGAAATTCTCGTTAAGGCACTTGATCGTGGTGACTTTGCGTGGCGTGAACTTGTACATAAATATAAGCCAACTAGTGATGAAGTATGATAAATCAACTTGATATCCTTGTGTTCGGTGCTCATGCAGATGATGCAGAGATTGGCATGGCGGGAACAATATATAAGCATATTGAAGCAGGACTTCGAGTGGGGATATGCGACTTGACTTATGCTGAAATGTCTTCTAATGGTACTGTAGAGACCCGTAAACAGGAGGCAATAGAAGCAGGTGAGTTGTTAAAACTGTCTTCTAGAACTAATCTAGGCCTTCCAGATCGTGGGTTAACGATTACGCCAGGTCATATTGAAGCAGTAACTGCTGAGATTCGTAGACATGCACCACGTATCGTATTTGCTCCGTATTGGGAGGATCGACATCCAGATCATGTAGCTTGTAGCAAATTAGTAGAAGAGGCTGTATTTAATGCTAAACTACGTCGCTATATGCCTGATCTACCTATCGTGAATGTGGAGCAACTATATTTCTATTTCATTAATGATTTAGGACAAGTTGATCTTATAGTAGATACCACGCAACAATATGAAATGAAGGAAAAGGCGCTGTCATGTTATCGTTCTCAATTTGAACAAAAGGTAACAGATACGGTTGCTACTCCACTCAATCAAGGATATATCGAACGGGTGAAATCACGTGACAGATTAGTGGGGCAACGTCGACTTGTTCCGTTCGCAGAAGGTTTTGCTGTGAAGACGCCATTTTTAGTTGAAGTTTTTTAATTTTAAATTTAAAATAACGTATTGTTATCATTTTATATATTCGTCTCATCCCAAGCATAGTATAGGTCTGTGAAGTCGATGAGGAAAGAAGGCGACCGTGTGAGTGAATTATTAAAAATTGGTATTACATGTTATCCATCTCTCGGAGGATCGGGTGTCATAGCGACTGAACTCGGAAAATTATTAGCAGAAAAAGGTCATGAGGTACATTTTATTGCACATAGTATTCCATTTCGATTAGGGAAAACATTCCAGAAGAATGTTTTTTATCATGAGGTTGAAGTGAGCGATTACTATGTATTCCGGTATCCACCCTACGATTTATCATTGGCTAACAAGATGGCTCAAGTAGCAAAGATGCAGAACCTGGATGTTCTTCATGTACATTATGCTGTACCGCATGCTGCATGTGCTTTTCTGGCAAAGCAGATGGTAGGTGATCAATTGAAAGTTGTTACAACGCTCCATGGTACCGATATTACGGTATTAGCACAAGATGAGTCTCTTAAAGACCTCATTCGTCTAGCTATTAACAAGAGCGATGCAGTAACGGCGGTCTCGAATGACTTAATCAGAGAAACAAGAAATGTCTTGGACATTAATCGAGATATTGATTTGACATATAATTTCGTGGATAAACGTGTGTATTATCCGCGGGATATGCCTTCATTACGAGCAGAATTTGCAAACCCTAATGAGAAAATATTGATGCATATTTCAAATTTCCGACCTGTTAAACGTGTATCGGATGTAGTTGACATATTTGCAAAAGTGAATAAAGTGATCCCATCCAAATTATTGTTCGTCGGAGAAGGCCCGGACCTACCTAAAATTCAATGTAAAATAAATGAATTAGGACTAGGAGATAAAGTCCACTTCCTTGGTAAGCAAGAAGAAATCGCTGATGTTATTTCATTAGCTGATGTGCTGTTATTACCGTCTGAGAAAGAAAGTTTCGGGTTGGTAGCCTTAGAGGCAATGGGCTGTGGAGTCCCTACCGTCGGTTCTGAAGCTGGAGGAATACCAGAACTTGTCAAACATGGTGAGACAGGTTTCCTTGCACCCATTGGAGAAGTTGAGTTAATGGCTGAGTACGCGATTACTTTATTATCTGATGTTGCTCTATCCGAGAAATTCAGAAAGGCTTCACTGAAACGAGCAAGAGAAGATTTCTGTGATGAACTGATTACGAAGGAATATGAAGATATATATTATCGCGTTTTAGGACGCCCATCTCCAAATAAGTCTCTAATAAAAGAAATGTGTAAGTAAATTCAAATCCGATAAGGTTTGGAAAGCCTGAGGTTGTAATGGTGGAGGTAGCTATCATTGGTGAAATGGAAACATGCGGATGTAAGTATGGCGAAACAAAGTGAAGTTATTCTTCAAACGTTACATGCTCACGGCTTCGAAGCCTATTGGGTAGGCGGTTGCGTTCGTGATGAATTAATGGGTCGTGCTGTCCATGATATGGATTTGACGACATCGGCGCATCCTGAAGAGATCATCAGGTTATTCGAGCATACGATTCCTACAGGAATCCAACATGGAACAATAACGGTTATGATGGAAGGTCAACCATTTGAGGTCACTACTTATCGAGTGGAAGGGACATACATCGATCATCGACGTCCTGACGAAGTCACTTTTGTCAAAGATATTAAAGAGGATTTGCAACGTCGTGACTTTACGATGAATGCGATTGCTAGAGATTTGGACGGTACATATATTGACCCTTTCGATGGTTTAATGGATACACGTAGAGGCAAAATCCGTTGTGTAGGAAACCCACTTGAGCGTTTCGATGAGGATGCATTGCGAATGGTACGTTGTGTTCGTTTTGCATCTGTATTCGGATATTCTATCGCAAAGAATACATGGAAGGGACTATGCACTCAACGGAGTCATCTCCAATACATAGCAATGGAACGGATTCGTGTTGAGATTGAGAAGGTGATGAGTGGGGAGGACCCATTAAGAGGGTTTGAATTATTAAATCGTAGTCGCTTATTAGAATTTGCGAAAGTACCTGTATTGTGTTCGCGATTTGATTCTGAATTATTATCAAGAATTCATGAGTTAAGTGCTGAATCTGTTCATCTTAGATGGGGGTTATTACTTTATGCAGGGAATTTCAATGGCAATGAAGCGAGAACATACTTAAAGAAATGGACATTCAGTAATCAGAAAAAAGATGATATCAGTAGTCTGATTGACATAGATGAGCAAGTTCGATTTCTATTTGAAACAAATAATCTCATAAGCTTGGATGATTCACAGAGATTATCCTGGATCAGTATCGTTCTACAATCAGGATTGGCAACTGCTAAAGGATGGTTAGAAATACAAGGTGTAATTCCTGAGCATAGACGTGTTGTGTCCACATATGATTTAACCATTTTGGCGGTTTGGACAAGTCAAATGAGAATTCACCATCTGAAACAATTAGTTGTGTCAGGTGGAGACATCATGCAGACTTTGAAGATGCCTTCAGGACCTTGGCTAAGAGAAATGCTTCAACATTTATTATTAGTTGTATCTGCAGGAATCGTCGAGAATACTAAAGAATCTTTAATGGATGAAATGAAGCGGGTGAATAAGAATCATGGTTGATGATACTTTGTTGAGTATGTTACTTGAAGCGGAAAATGAATTTATATCGGGTGAAGAAATCAGTCGGAGATTATCGATTAGTCGAACGGCAGTATGGAAAAAAATAAATAAATTAAGAAGCTTAGGATATGAATTTGAGGCAATTTCACATAAAGGGTATCGAATTATAGTGTCACCAGATTTTCTTGACCCACTGACATTAACTAATGCTATTCATACAACGGTTATGGGGTCTAAGGTGGAGGTAATAAAGACGACGTTCTCTACACAAGAGGATGCGCGAAGAAGAGCAGAGCAAGGTGCGGCTGAAGGTACGCTTATTATTGCGGAGGAACAGACTGGGGGGAAAGGGCGACTGGGTCGGAAATGGTTCTCTCCTTATGGGAAGGGGATCTGGATGAGCTTGATCCTTAGACCACAGCAACCTTTGAAGTTCGCATCACAACTAACCCTTCTTACAGGTGTTGCCGTCTGTCGAGCCATTAGACAAGTGACAGGATTAGAGGTTGGAATTAAGTGGCCCAACGATATTCTGATTCAGAAACGGAAAATTTGTGGTATTTTATTGGAGTCGGCTATAGAAGATAATGTCATGCGTTATTGTATTGCAGGGATAGGCATTAGTGTCAATGTGGATGATAACGATTATCCTGATGAGTTAAAGACAATTGCTACATCTTTAAAGATAGAGAGTGGAAGCACAGTCAATCGAACATTATTGATCGCTGCGGTCATGGAAGAGTTCGAAACATTGTATCAAATCTACCAACAGAAAGGTTTTCGTCCGATCATAAATTTATGGGAAGCATTGTCGTTGAATCTTAACGAAGAGGTTATTGTTCACTCGCATCAAGGCATACAAGAAGGTATAGCAGTTGGTTTAGACTCAAGTGGTGCATTGCTTGTAGATATGGGGATGGGTGAAATCAAGCCTGTGATCTCTGGAGATGTCAAACTTAAATAGTGTAAAATACGATATGGTTTGGTATACTGTGTCTGAGGCGGTATCGATATGAATCGAACTGCACTTATGTTACATGGTTTATTTGTATTAAACATTACTTACTGTATATCGTGAGTACGTTGGATTCTGCTCTGAGCCGAAAGGACCGAGACAGAAGGGACGATCGAAAGTGACTCTTTTTTGACTATCGGACCTTTTTAGTGGAAAAGCTAAAAGGTTTTTTTGTTTTGTTAATGAAGAAGGGAGCACGGATTATATGTCAAGAAAATCAATGCTAAATATTGTGAAAATTAAAAAAATGAAAAAGGATGGAATTCCTATAAGTATGGTTACAGCTTACGATTATCCATCAGCTAAGTTGTCAGAGGAAGCGAATGTGGACATCATACTTGTCGGTGATTCATTAGGAAATGTCGTACTTGGCTATAACTCAACCATTCCAGTAACCTTGGAGGACATGGTGTATCATTCTCGTGCGGTGGCTAGAGGTGCGGAAAATACTTTTATCGTAACAGATATGCCATTTATGACTTATCATGGAAGTATAGATGAAACTTTACGTGGTGTACGGAAGATTATGCAAGAGGGTCATGCCCATGCTGTCAAAATGGAGGGTGGAAAAGAAATATGCCCTACCGTTGAGGCAATTGTGAAATCGGGTGTTCCTGTACTGGGACATATTGGTCTGACCCCACAATCGGTGAATCAAATTGGTGGATATCGCATTCAAGGAAAAGACGCTAAGGATGCTCAACGGCTAATGGATGAAGCTAAAGCGTTAGAAGCGGCAGGAGCTTTTGGGATTGTATTAGAACTGGTCACTGAGCAGGTGGCTGAAGCCATTTCCAAGGAATTATCCATTCCGACCATCGGTATTGGTGCAGGGCGATATTGTGATGGACAAGTGTTGGTATTCCATGATATTTTACAATATGCATCACCTTATATGGAGAAACGTTTTGTCAAAACTTATGCGGACATTGGTTCAGTAATTCGTGAAGGGTTAGGGAATTATGTTAAAGAAGTGAAGGAGCGCTCTTTCCCATCTGCGGAACATGTCTTCACAGCGGATGAACAAGTATTAGATTCCCTTTATGGTAGTGATACATCAAAGGAGGAGTAAGCATGAAAGTTATTAGATCCATTTCTGAATTAAAACATGAGTTACAACAATATAGAGTAAGCAGTCAGCATAATGCAAAGATTGGATTAGTACCAACTATGGGATTCCTCCATAATGGACATGCGAGTCTGATGACTCGTGCACGTGAATTCGCTGATGTAGTCGTTGTTAGTATCTTTGTCAATCCAATCCAATTTGGACCTGGTGAAGATTATGAGACATACCCACGTAATGAAGAACGTGATTTAGCGTTAGCTGAAAAACAAGGTGTCGATATTGTTTTTATACCCACAGTTGCTGAAATGTATCCTCAACCGACAAAAACCAAAATTAGAGTGTCTGAACGAACCGATCGTCTATGTGGAGCATCTCGTCCGGGACATTTTGATGGTGTGACGACTGTTGTAAGTAAATTGATCAACATTGTGCAACCTCAATTCGCCTTTTTTGGACAGAAAGATGCTCAACAAGTTGCTGTACTTCAACAGATGGTTATGGATTTGAATATCAATGTGGAGATTGTTCCATGTCCGATTGTAAGAGAAGAGGATGGACTAGCACTCAGCTCCAGAAATGTTTATTTAAACACAGAAGAACGTAAACAGGCCCTTGTGCTCTCTCGTTCCCTTCGCGATGCGGAGGTGGCATTTAATGATAGCAAGTCTGTAACAGCATCTGAATTGCGTGAGAAGATATTATCTATGATTCAGAGTTCGCCACTCGCAAAGATCGATTATATAGAAGTGCTGACATTTCCTGAATTGATTCCAGTGGCCGATAATGCCATTGTGACAGAGGTTGAATCTCAAATAATAATTGCGCTTGCTGTGAAGTTTGGAACAACTCGACTTATTGATAATATGTTATTTATGCCAAAGGGGGCTTTTTCAATTGTTTAGACATATGATGAAATCTAAAATTCACCGAGCAACAGTTACTGAAGCGAATTTAAATTATGTTGGAAGTATTACTATAGATGAGGATTTAATGGAAGCGGCAAATATTCTCGAAAATGAAAAAGTTCAGATCGTAAATAATAATAATGGTGCACGCTTGGAAACGTACGCTATTCCTGGTCCAAGGGATAGTGGAGTTATATGCCTTAATGGAGCAGCTGCACGGTTAGTTCAACCTGGGGATACGGTTATTATTATTTCGTATGCTGTTATGTCTGAGGAAAGCTTACAATCACATAAGCCAACAGTTGTATTCGTTGATGAGAACAATAAACCTGTTCAATTAATGGATAAAGAAGTGCATGCGACGATTCTGTAAACCATGGGTTATGTGAATTGATGCAATGTATGGAAACAACGAATGAAAAGGTCCACTTAAACAAAAAATGATATTAGTAAGTTTGCACTAATATTATGATTGTTGAAGGTGGGATGCAGGTCATGTTTCAACATGTATTCGCTGAAATGAACGACATGTTAGAGGAAATTGTCAAGCATTACCCAACAGCACAAGAGACTCAAAAGCAACTTTTGCTTCAAAGGTGGAATATGCTTAAAGCGATGAGTGATGGAATTATTGAGGAATGGCTCTGTTTTGAAGAGAAAATGAGCACATTCCGAGAATATATGGTACTCTCACCTGTGTTTTCTTTAGCTGCAACACCTGAAATGGAGATGGAGTCCTTCATACGCGGTCAAGGGTATTTCAAATTACTGATGTTTCGTCAATCGATCCAGCAATTTTCTAATATTGTTAACGAAATGCCTGACAGCGTGCTCGCCAGACTATATATTGCTATGGCCCATCTTCATTTAGAGGAGACAAGCGAAGCTCTTGTACAATTTCACAGGATTCTTCCTATGGCAGAGCATAATCGTTTAAAAGCAATGATCTATAACGCTTTAGGATGTATTCACGTCAAATTATCGGATACATCTAAAGCTCAGGAGTACTTTGCGTTGGCTTTACAGAATGATCCGACCATGCCTGATCCACTAGTTAATTTACAGGTGTGTTCCCACAATCATGGTCAACTTCAATATGGAAGTCAGCTTATTTCATTATTTTAAAGTAAGGACATCCTATAGAAGACGATGCCTGTTAAGCGAAAGCAACAGAGCATCGCCTTTTTTTTCAACATATTAGAGAACTATTCCATCTTCTGCATACAATTTCATAATTCAAATTAATGAATAAATTTAAATCTTCTGTTATGCTGTAAAATGAGACTGGATTGAAAGGGAATAATTGAACATGAAATTTGCTGTACTGGACTTTGAAACTACGGGCAACCAGTCCACGGATGAGATCATTCAAGTGGGGCTTGCCATTATTGAGGAAGATCTATCAATATCACAAGTATATGGATCATTTGTTAATCCCGGGATATCTATTCCTCCTTTTATAAGTCAATTAACAGGCATCACAGCTGGTGATGTTGAGAATGCTCCTTCATTAGAAGAAATGTTGATGGAGTTAGTTCCACTGTTAGATGATGTTGTTTTGGTAGGTCATAATATTGCCTTCGATTTTAATTTTTTGCAGAACGCACTCGATCGATGTGGTTATTTACCATTCGCTGGTCGGTTGTTAGACACCATAGATTTGCTAAAAATAAGTTTTCCCTCATTATCGACATATCAATTAGGTCTAGTTACTTCACAATTCGGTATTCAGCATGATCGACCGCATCAAGCCGATAGTGATGCATTAGCAACTGCGCATGTGTTACTGAAATGCTTAGACGAATTAATTAGTCTTCCGCTTATTAGCTTACAAAGAATTAATGAAATATTTGGTGATGATGATAGTGATTTAGCTTGGTTCTTCGATGTTTTGTGTCGTGAGAAAGAGAAAGAGCCCGCACAGGACTTGGAGAAACATACATTTTATCGTCGCTTGGCATTAGCAGTTGAAGATTGGACGGATATTTCAGCGCCACGAGATGATGCAGACGATAATCCATTAAAGAATATGGAATTCAATGAGTACCTTGAGAAAATTCAAGACCAACTTCGCACATTGATGCCTCAGTATGAAGCACGAGAATCACAAAACATGATGTTCAATGAAGTAATGAAAGCACTACAGGATGAAAAGCATCTACTTATAGAAGCTGGAACAGGTACTGGTAAATCACTAGGATATTTGATTCCTGCTATCTATCAAAGTGTGAAGCGTGAGCAGAAAGTTATGATCAGCACGCATACGATTAACCTTCAAGAGCAGTTACGTGAACGTGATATTCCACTGTTAACTCAAGTAATACCCTTTCCATTTAAAGCTGCCGTTTTTAAGGGTAGACAACATTATTTGTGTTTGAGAAAATTTGAACATAAAATAAATACTAGAGACTTCAGTAATCCTAAAGAGGATATGCTTATAGCTGCACAAATGATCGTATGGTTAACGCAGACTTTGACAGGTGATGATGAAGAATTAAATCTTGTCGGTCGTGGTGCGGATTTCTGGGAAACAGTGTCCAGTGATTCGGATTCTTGTCTGGGTCGGGCCTGTCCTTGGTTCCGTAAATGTTATTATCATCGAGCTAAACATGAAGCGAGTATTGCGGATGTTGTCATTACTAACCACTCTAAATTGTTCACGGATGTGAAAGCGGGTCATCAATTATTGCCTGCTTATGAGTATTTAGTCGTTGATGAAGCTCATCACTTAGAAGATGTTGCAGGTAAACATTTAGGGCTACATATGAGGTATTTCAATGTGATCCACACCCTTGTACGACTGTACAAAGATAACCGAAATGGACAATTCCCTGTTCTACGAGATCAACTTCGCCAATCGTTTAATGAGAAATCTCAGGATTGGGCTGTACTGATTGATCGTATGAGTGGTGATTTAGTTGAAGTGAAGGAGCATTGGGACCGATTAAGTGACATGCTGTTTACACTGCTACCTGAGCGAAGTGATGCTGCACCTGGAGAAACGGGACAATTTGTCCTTCGCTTACAACCTTCAAAGAAGCCAAAAGATTGGGAAGAACTAGCAGCAATAGAGAATCAAATTTATGTTTCGTTAGGTGAAGTTATCCGTAATGCTGATAAAATGATAAATGAAATCAGAGAGAATCTTGATGACCAACAATTAGAAAGCCTCCTTACAGATGTAAGTGGTCTTGTGAAAGATTTAGCAACTCAACGAGAAGACCTGCATTTCTTTATCTCACTAAACGATGTAACGAATGTATATTGGATGGAGGCTAATGGCCACTATCGTAGTAAGTCATTACAAATGTATGCCGTTCCTATTGATGTTAGTAAGCAATTGAAGGAAGTATTCTTTGATAAAAAGAAGAGTATTATTCTAACTTCTGCAACACTTTCTATCGATAAGTCTTTCCAGTATATGATCGAGAATTTGGGACTTCAAGAGGCGGCAGACAAGGATCAAGTGAATACAGTCATGCTTCCATCACCATTCCGTTATCGAGATCAAGCCTTATTAGTTATTCCACGTGATTTCCCAAGTGTGAAAGGGAGCATAGGTGATGCACTCTTTGTTGAAACATTAGTGAAGTCGTTGGCTGACACCGCGATAGCTACGCATGGACGTATGTTAGTATTATTTACTTCATATCGGATGCTACGACAGGTCCATGAACCGTTAACTAAAGCCTTATCATCCACAGATATTGCAGTGATTGGTCAAGGAGTGGACAATGGAAGTAGAACTAAGTTGATTCGTCGATTCCAAGACAGTAGTGCTTCAGTATTACTTGGCACAAGTAGCTTTTGGGAAGGGGTAGATATTCCAGGTGAAGCGTTAACTTGTCTGGCTATCGTACGACTGCCCTTTCAACCTCCGAACCATCCACTTGTGGAAGCGAAGAGTGAATTATTACAACAACAAAAGAAAAATCCTTTTATGAAGCTTTCCGTTCCGCAAGCAGTCATTCGTTTCAAACAAGGTTTTGGCCGTTTAGTACGTACAGCGAATGATCGAGGAATCGTCATAGTCTATGATACACGTGTGATTGAATCATATTATGGAAAGTATTTCTTATATTCTTTACCTGGTCCCAAAATGGAACATATGCCAACGAATCAAATGGTTCCACGTATTTCTGAATGGTTACAAGACGATTCCCGCTAATAAACCTAAAGTTATTTCATATGTGAACACTAATTATGAGGAGGAGCAAATATGAAATCTGAAAAAATTTCAGAAGCTGTCGTTCGTAGATTACCTATTTATTGGCGTTATCTTTCCGAACTTCAGAGACGAGAAGTGTCAACAGTCTCTTCACAAGAACTTGGTCAAAAGCTTGATTTGAACCCGGCTCAAATTCGTAAGGATCTTGCTTATTTCGGCGATTTCGGTCGGAAGGGGATTGGGTATGATGTGGCTTATCTCATAGAGAAAATCCGTCATATCCTCAATTTAGATCAACAGATTAATGTTGTTCTAGTGGGTGCAGGTAACTTGGGACACGCTCTTTCTAACTATAATGCTTATTTGAAAGAAAATTTAAAAATTGTTGCTGTATTTGATGCATACGAACCTAAGGTAGGCACACAAATCAACACTTTGAAAGTTCAACCTATGGATGAACTTTATGATACGATTAAGAATCACAATATTAGAATCGGAATTATTACAGTACCTGAGTATGAAGCGCAGCAGGTTGCAAATCAACTTATCGAAGCGGGTATTGCAGCTATTCTTAATTTTGCACCTATTATATTAAAGACTCCACCGCATGTTCGTATTCACGCTGCTGATTTTACAACGGAAATGCTTAGTTTGGCGTATTATTTGGAAGAAGGAAAGGAAGATTCCACTGATGGTGAATAGTACAACGAAGAAATGGATGATTAAGAATGGTACTTTTACTATTCTAAACAATAAGCAGTCGATTGTTAAAGGGTATATGCTTATTGAGAATGATCTAATCACATATATTGGTGAAGAGAAGCCATCCATTGATGAAGAAATTCCAGTTATTGATGGGAATAATCTATTATTCTTGCCAGGTCTCGTAAATACACATGGACATGCTGCTATGTCATTACTTAGAGGATATGGTGATGATCTGGCTCTTCAAATTTGGTTGCAAGAGAAAATGTGGCCAATGGAAGAGAAATTCACTTCTAAAGATGTCTACTGGGGATCGTCTCTTTCTGTATTAGAAATGCTTAAGGGTGGAACTACGACGTTTCTAGATATGTATGATCATATGGACCAAGTAGCGAATGTAGTTCAAGAGTCAGGTATTCGTGCTGTACTTACTAGAGGTGTCATCGGTTTATGCTCTGAAGAGGTTCAAAGACAGAAACTTCAGGAAGCAATCAACTTTGCTAAGGATTGGAATGGACAAGCAGAGGGTCGAATCACAACGATGATGTCACCACATGCACCATATACATGCCCACCAGATTTCTTCACACAATTTGTTCAGGCTGCACATGATCTTGATATTCCAATGCATACACATATGTCGGAGACACGAAGTGAAGTCGCGCAGAATGTCGCTGATTATGGTCTCAGACCTGTTCAACACTTAGAGAAGTTAGGTATGTTTACACGTCCTTCTATTGTGGCTCATGGAGTACATTTAACCGATGAAGAAATTGAGATTCTAGCAAAGTATAACGTAGGTGTCTCACATAATCCAGGTAGTAATTTGAAATTAGCAAGCGGTATTGCGCGTATTACAGATTTGTTAAAAGCAGGAGTTACTGTATCGTTAGGAACAGATGGACCTGCTAGTAATAATAACTTAGATATGTTTGAAGAGATGCGTCTAGCTGCTCTTATTCATAAAGGGATTTCTGGAGATCCTACTGCTATTCCTGCGGCTGAAGCTTTACGAATGGGGACTATTTACGGTGCGAAATCATTATTTCTCGATTCAGTTGGATCTTTGGCTCCAGGGATGAAAGCGGATTTTATTGCAATAAATACAGATCAGGCACATTTCATACCTCGAACAGATTTCATTTCGCATGCGATCTATTCTGCGTGTAGTAAAGATGTAGAACATGTGTGGGTAAATGGTAAACAAGTTGTGAAGAATGGAGCTTGTCTAACTTTAGACGAAGAACGTATTCGTCATGAAGCACAATCTGCTTTTGAAGGATTACTCAACCGTTAGGATATGAGTTATTCCTGATCCCTGAAGAAAGGAAGTTCGGGTTGAAAAAGAATAAAAAGAAGCTGATTTGGTTAATTATTGTTATCATAGCCGTTCTATTATTCGGGCTCTACCGATATTATATATACATTATGCAAGACCAATGGAGACAAGAAGAAATAGCAATTGTCGCAGCTAAGCAGCATAGTGAATTAATCAAAGTGACTCGTACTTCTAAATCGGTCTGGAATGATGTGGTATGGGTTATCGAAGGGCAAAATGAGGAAGATCAGCATATGATCGTCTGGGTCCCATTCACGAGTGATCAGGAAGTGAATGTTACTTCTGGAGCCATTAAAAGTGAATTACTTGAAGATGGATTATCGAGAAGTCAAATGATGAGTATCATTCAACGGGAACTCCCGGATACGAAAGATATCCAATTGGAATTGGGATTATTTAATGGGCGTGCTGTGTGGCAAGTATTTTACAAAGATCAAGATCATTATAACTATCGCTTCTATCGCTTTAGTGATGGTCAACAAATAGGTGAACAATTCACATTGCCAAATCGATAAAAAATAACCAGCTGAGCCATTCTAAAAAGAATGATTCAGCTGGTTATTTTGAAATATAAGGAAGTACTTGTTGTGTTAAAAAAACCATATTTTTTCAGAAAAAAAGTGTATACGATGTGATATACTTATTTATGTTATTTTGATATACGAAATGATATACGATTATATATACTATTATTTGTATTTACAATACGCATTTATACGAGAGGAGATTGTTGGATGAAAATACGTATCATTCCGGTTGTGTTAACTGTGATTATTTCAGGTGGACTTCTATTTGGCGGATGGTTTACGTTTCGCCAGGTAGCTCAACAAACCCCACTTGAAAATATTGTTAACCATTATGAAGGTATCAATCAATCAACACTAGAAATAAGTCCCAATGAGGTTGTAGTAAAGATTGATGTGGAGCCGGGTACGAAATTGTCAGGGCTAGTTCAACAAATTAATTCAGAAGGTAAATCAATCATTGATGGAAGAACATTAAAACTTGATGTGGTTGATCATTCGAATGATGCTTTAGATGACTTCTGGGATGAAGCACTATTTCCTGTAGCCGAAGCAATGGAGAATAGACGCTATACTCAGATCGTTGAGAAATTACAAGAGATGGAACAAGATTCAACGGTGCAGGTGACCACAGAAATGGATGACAAAAACGTGTATGTTGGCCTAACCGATGGTGAGGGAAGTAAGTTTATCATTCTGCCACGTGAACCTGAAGTGTTGGAGGTGTGGAATAATGCCTAAGTGGATCAAAGAAGTGCTTATCGGATTTATTCCAGTATTGCTAATCTTTCTTGGCTATATTGGTGTGAATATTGTTCCCATTCTATTAGCAGGAGTGCTAGTGGCAGGATTATTGTTTTTTATGAATAATCGAGGTGGAGTTGCTGTTGGAGCAATGGCTGACCGGAAGCGTAAGAAGAAACTTCCAAGTAAGCTGACCTTTGATGAGATTGGGGGGCAAGAGCATCCCAAAGAGGAATTGATGGAAGCATTAGATTTTCTCATCCGACATGAAGAAATTCAGAAATTTGGAATTCGACCTTTGAAAGGAATCTTACTAACAGGACCTCCAGGAACAGGGAAAACATTACTCGCAAAAGCAGCCAGTCAATATACTGATTCTGTATTTACTGCAGTCGCAGGTAGTGAATTTGTTGAAATGTACGTTGGTGTTGGAGCGGGTAGAGTTCGTGATTTATTCCGCGATGCACGCACTCGTGCAACTAAAGAAAAGAAGAAAAGCGCCGTTATTTTTATTGATGAGATTGACGTTATAGGTGGTAAACGTGAAGGTGGTCAGCAACGTGAGTATGACCAGACTTTAAATCAGCTATTAACAGAGATGGACGGTATATACGATAATGAAAGTCCAAGAATACTCATCATAGCTGCAACGAACCGTAAGGAAATGTTAGATAGCGCGCTCCTTCGTCCTGGACGATTCGATCGACATATTCAGGTTGATTTACCGGATAAAAAAGGGCGCAAACATATTCTCGGAATACATGCTAAGAATAAACCCATTCATATAGACACTAATTTGGATAAAATTGCTGAAGAGTCATATGGCTTCTCGGGAGCTCAGCTTGAAAGTGTGATGAATGAAGCAGCAATATACATGATGAGAGAGAATAAGTCAGAAATAGAGCAGCAGCATTTATCCATGGCAATTGATAAAGTGATGATGGGTGAGAAAACGGATCGTGACTCTACACAGGAAGAGAAAAAGAGAGTTGCCATTCATGAATTAGGGCATGCTATTATGGCTGAGATTGTACGTCCAGGTAGTGTTAGTCAAGTGGCCCTTAGTCCACGAGGTCAAGCCCTTGGATATGTTCGTCACAATCCTCAAGAGGAGCAGTACCTCTATACGAAATCATATCTAGAAGAACAGATCATGATTGCTCTTGGTGGGGCTGCCTCAGAAGAAATATATTATGGTGGGCGTAGTACTGGATCAAGTAATGATTTCGAACAAGCATTAAATATCGTCCAAACGATGATGAAGTCTGGATTAACATCATTAGGGATTGTGAAGCTAGAAATGGTAACAACAGAAGAATTGATGAAAGAAAATAATGTCATATTAGAACAATTAATGACACGAACAAGAGAGACTCTTGAGCAACATCGAAATATATTTGATCAATCATTAGATATCCTTATGAAAGAGGAAAACCTATCTGGAGAACAATTTCGATATCTATTCAATGAATCTTCACAATTACCAGCATAAAACATGATGCTGGTTATTTTTTTTTACTTTTGATCCGTGCTAAGATATTATTAGATGTTGGAGTGGTGAATGTGTATTATTCGACAAGAATAGTACAACACCAAAATATAAGCAGAGAAAGGGAGTAGCATACCATATGTTATTCAAAAAAATAGGTGTCATCGGCGGCGGCACGATGGGGCAAGGAATTGCTGAAATGCTGGCTGCAAAGGGCATTGATGTATTGTTAGTTGAGAAAACTGCAGAAAAATTAGATTATTCTTATCATATGATCGAAATGAGCCTCGACAAACAGCTTGAGAAATGGGGAATTACTCAAACTGAGAAGAAATTGATTCTTAGCAGAATTCAAAAGGTGGTTCATTTCGCTGAATTAGGTACTTGTGACATGGTTATTGAAGCCATTTATGAAGATATAGAAGCGAAAAAAGAAGTTTTTGCACAATTGGACCAAGTTTGTCCTAATAATATAATTCTTGCAAGTAATACTTCTACACTTAGTTTAACTGAACTTGCAAGTTCCACGATGTATCCAGAACGTGTAATTGGTATGCATTTCATCCATCCCGTAGGAAAAGTGGATTTAGTTGAAATTATTCGTGGATTGAAAACATCAGAAATTACTTTTGTAGAAACAAAACGTTTTGTTGAAGAAATAGTTAATAAGAAGGGTGTTATGATCTATGAATCCCCTGGATTTGTTACTTCTCGTTTAATTTGTTTATTAATTAATGAAGCACTACATATTCTTCAAGAAGGAGTAGCATCTGCTGAGGATATCGATGATGCTATGCGTATTGGATATCAATTCCAGAATGGTCCACTTGAAATGGCAGATCGTTTCGGGCTTGATTCTGTACTTGCAGCACTTGAAAGAATGTTCCGTGAATTTGGCGAATTGAAATATCGTCCTTCAACCATTCTTAAGAAGATGGTTCGTGCTGGGAATTTAGGGGTTAAAACAGGTGAAGGATTCTTTACGTATGACAAGGATGGTGACAGAATATGAAAGTTCTAGTTATTAATTCAGGAAGTTCTTCTTTGAAATATCAATTATACGATATGACTGATGAGTCGGTTCTGGCAAAAGGTCTTGTAGAGCGCATTGGAATGGAGTCTTCCATCCTTAATCATAAACCTACTGGAGGTCAGGAAGTAACTGAGGTCAAAGAGATCTTAGAGCATAATACTGCTATTCGTAAAGTACTTGCTATGCTGACAGACTCAGAGCACGGTGTGATCGAATCCATAGATGAAATAGATGCTGTAGGTCATCGTGTAGTCCATGGGGGAGAATCATTTAAGGCATCTGCTCTCGTTGATGATAATGCGAAGTCGGAAATTCGCCGATTGATCGATTTAGCACCACTACACAATCCGGCAGCGATGATGGGGATTACAGCCTCAGAAGCAAACATGCCGGGAATTCCAATGGTTGTTGTATTCGATACCGCCTTCCATCAAGATATGCCTAAAAAGGCATATCTATATGCGATACCTAAAGTACTTTATAACAAATACAAAGTACGTCGTTACGGCTTCCATGGTACTTCGCATGAATATGTAAGTAAAGCAGCAGCTGAATTCTTAGGGCAATCAATTGAGGACTTGAAGATCATTACTTGTCATATCGGTAACGGAGGAAGTATAACGGCTGTTCTAGGTGGACATTCTGTTGATACTTCAATGGGAATGACACCATTAGAGGGATTGATGATGGGAACTCGTAGTGGAGACCTCGATCCAGCTATTGTGCCGTATGTTATGAATAAAGAAGAATTGACTGTCAATGAAGTTAATTCTATGTTGAATAAACATAGTGGGCTTCTAGCGATATCTGGTGTTAGCAGTGACATGAGAGAGATAACAGATGGCTTGGCAGAAGGCGATCCGAATTGTACATTAGCTTTTGAAATGTATGAATATCGTATGCGTAAATATATTGGTTCTTACGCTGCGGCAATGAATGGTGTTGACGTTATTGTATTTACAGCTGGTGTTGGTGAAAATTCTGTCGTAGTTCGTGAGAAAGTATGCGAGAATTTAACATATCTAGGTGTTGAAATTGATGATGCATTGAATGCTATTCGTTCAGGCGAACCACGTTTGATCTCAACTGCTAACTCTAAGGTGAAGGTGTTAGTCGTACCAACCAATGAGGAATTGGTTATTGCTCGGGATACTTACCGTATCGTTAATGAATCGAAATAGTCTTATTAATGAACTTATTGTTCATAAGGGAGAGATTAATGTATGTCCACGAAAAGCGTGATTCGTGATGTGAATCAACATGTAGGAGAAACTGTAACCATTGGAAGCTGGATTAACAATAAGCGTTCTAGCGGTAAAATTCAATTTTTACAGTTGCGTGACGGAACAGGTTATATTCAAGGAGTTATTGTCAAGAGCGAGGTATCTGAACAGGTATGGGATGATGCCAAAAGTCTAACACAAGAAAGTTCTTTGTATGTGACAGGAGTTATCCGTGAAGAACCAAGAAGTGCATCGGGGTATGAAATGACGGTTACGGGTATAGAAGTGATACACATCACTGAGAATTATCCGATTACACCTAAAGAACATGGCGTAGATTTCTTAATGGATCATCGGCATTTATGGCTTCGTTCGAATAAACAACGTGCGATACTAGTTATCCGTGCAGAGATTATTCGTTCAGTACGCCAGTTCTTTGATACTAACGGATTCACCTTGGTAGATCCACCAATCCTAACACCTACTTCTGCAGAAGGAACAACGAATCTTTTCCATACCAAATACTTTGATGAAGATGCCTATCTAACTCAAAGTGGTCAATTGTATATGGAAGCTGCAGCAATGGCGTTAGGCAAAGTCTATTCCTTCGGGCCGACATTCCGTGCCGAGAAGTCAAAGACACGTCGTCACCTCATTGAATTCTGGATGATTGAGCCTGAGATGGCTTTTACCGATCATGAGGAAAGTCTACGTGTACAAGAGAACTTTATCAGTCATGTTGTACAATCAGTCTTGAAAAATTGTCGTACAGAATTAGAAACTGTAGGTCGTGACATTTCGAAACTTGAACAAATTCAAGCACCATTCCCACGTATAACTTACGATGATGCTATAGAATTCCTACATGAAAAAGGATTCGATATTCCTTGGGGTGATGATTTCGGCGCACCTCATGAGACTGCTATTGCTGAAAGTTATGATAAACCCGTATTTATTACGCATTATCCAGCTGGAATCAAAGCATTCTATATGAAACCAGATCCTAACCGACCTGAAGTTGTACTCTGTGCTGATATGATCGCACCTGAAGGATATGGTGAAATCATCGGTGGATCACAGCGTATTGATGACCAAGCACTACTTGAAGAACGATTCAAGGAACATGGATTGTCATTAGACACATATCAATGGTACATGGATCTACGTCAATATGGATCTGTCCCGCATTCTGGTTTCGGTCTAGGACTAGAGCGTACTGTAGCCTGGATTTGCGGACTTGATCATGTGCGTGAGACAATTGCCTTCCCACGTACGTTGTATCGTCTTTATCCTTAAGTTGAAGAGGTGAAGCTCATGGATAATTCAGGATGGAGAACATGGGCTGAGGGTGCTTCATCTGGGTTGGGGGCAGGAATAGCTGTGCTCCCATATGCTCTCTTTCGTTACTATCGTAGATTGAAGCTACAAGATGATGAACTATTGTTGCTCATTCATCTGATGAATTTCAAACAAGTAGAACATAAAGAATTCCCGATGTTAGAAGATATGATGGAGATTACTGGAGGAACAACGACAGAAATCTCCTTAACACTGCAGAAACTGATGAAGGATGGATTCCTCAGCATTGATGAAGAGTTCGATGAGGAAAGTGGTATTCTATACGAACGATATAACGTATCTGGGCTGTATGACAAGTTAAGTATATGTATGGCGAATGATGCCAAGAACAAGGCGAAACAAGCTGTAGCTCAACGTGAAACGGCACTTATAAATACGAGCGAACCTGAAGGTGAACTCAACATGTTTTCCATTTTCGAGAAGGAATTTGGACGTCCTTTGTCACCGATGGAATGTGAGGCGATCTCTGGATGGCTTGATCAGGACAAATATGCTGATGAACTCATCCTCATGGCTTTAAAAGAAGCTGTATTTGCAGGTAAAATTCATTTTCGATATATTGATCGTATCCTGTTGGAATGGAGCCGCAATCGCGTCAAGAATGTGAATGATGCGAAAGCATATACACAGAAGTTCCGTAATACAGGTAGAAGTTAATCGGTTAGATTTAATGAAAGGATATCCCAAGTCAGTGTTATGGCTGAGGGATATCCTTTTTAAATTATAAGAAAGTATAAGTTTCACTTCATACTCTATGCTTTTCCATCCACTTGACAGACCAATCGATGAGATGTCTCTGTTTTATAAATCTTACATCAGCATTGCCTACTTTATAAATTCTATTGTTATTTTCTTTGTCATATTCGTTGCCTAATTGTATGAAATCTGCATCATCAACTGCTTGGGTCGTATAAGTTATCCACGATCTCTTCCCATCGATCATAATGGCGCTGCTCTCATCTGTAAATTTTTTGGTAGGAAAGTTTGCTCTAGTCTCAGCTAAATGAAGGGATGTGTTTTTATCATAGCCGACACCAATTAATAGTATATATCCATCTAATGTATACAATTTATCTACGGGTGAGTTGCTTCCAAAAATATTACTTAATTCATGATCTGCTGTTAAATATTCCGCATGTCTACCTACAGCTGCAATTGATCTTGCGGGATGATCTGAACGGTGGGCTCCAGGCCACTTTCTAAACATTTCAGCGACGACACCCATAGTTAAGGTAGAGGTAATTACTTTATCGTAAGCGGGCCAGTAATCACGGATGATAGGCCACCATTCAACCGGCTCTTCCCAATGAACACCCGTGGCTGGATCGAGATTCTTCCATGTCTGAGAGGGCATCATTAATGTTCCTTTATCACCCACAATTTCAAGAAGTGCTCGTATTAACGTTTCAGCCCCACCTACAACAAATCCCATTGATTTTAAAGAAGTATGAATAAATACGGTCTGTCCTGCAGTTAATCCACAGTTTTTAAATTGTTCGATTAAATTATCTTTCGTTAAGATCATTCTTTTTTCTTGTATCATGGTCATGTTCACCCTCCATTATCAATAAGAATACAAAAACAACCCTAGGTAAGATACTGGGTTGTCTCTGGGGGAATGGCCAGAAAAGCATTGCCCTTATATAGATTAATTGGATTGTTTTCAATATTGTACCAACAATATTGAACGACAACAACGTAAATTAACTTCAACTATGACGTGGTTATATAATTATATAGTAAGATATAATGAGTGTAGGTATGAATCAATTTTATGAAATTGATTCGTTATAACTCTGTAAAAGATATCTCTATAGATCGGAGGTTTTTCATTCATGTATGAGCAGAAAACAAAAGAAACTGAAAGCAGTATCATTGAGTTTATTGAAAATGTCGAGAGTCTTAAGAAACGTGAAGATGCCTATCAGCTATTAGATATATTTACTGAAACGACTGGCTTTCAAGCAAAGATGTGGGGTCCTAGTATTATTGGTTTCGGATCTTATCACTATAAATATGAATCAGGCCACGAAGGTGATGCTCCATTAGTTGGTTTTTCACCGCGGAAGGCAAAAATCAGTTTATATTTTGCAACAGGAGACACAGAACGTGAGCTCTTATTAAAGGATTTTGGAAAACATACATCTGGTAAGGGATGTGTATATATTAATAAGATCGCAGACATCGATGTTGAGGTACTTAAAAGTCTTATAAAGGAATCCGTTCAATTCTTAAGAGAGACGTATCCTAATGATTGAATTCTAAGTGGATAACGTAGTATTATAGTTAAAATATTTAAAATGCGATGAATAGAAGAGTAAATAAAATTCATTTTTTAGCAGAGAGCTCCAAAGGGTGAAAAGGAGTAAAGAATGATTTATTGAAACAAGTCTATCATTTTTCGCCGAGAGGACTCCCACTTCTATAAGTGGCGAGGTGAATCGGTGACCTCCTGAATAATCGCACAAGATGTTCTTTCCTTCCTATATCTTTAGAGGTATAATTATACAAGAACATACATTCGCATTGTGCGACTGGAAGGGGGTGAAACTTTGTCAGATTCAAAGTCAATGTACAGAACCCATCAAGTGTGGATTAAGCCAGGTCATTGCTTGTTTGCGTACCTCGATCAAGCATGTCAGGATGCCAAAAATCTGTATAACACGACCAATTTTTACATCCGACAGATTGTTACCGCTTTTGGGAAGAATGAGCCTCTTCAGCCGTTGCAAGAGGAAGTTCTGGACACGCTGGCATCCCATATTGACGTCATGAACGAACGGCGAAGAGATAAGAACTGTTCCCATCCGTTCAAGCTACCCTCGAAAGAGAGTCCCTTTGTTCATTATAATTTCTTGGATGCTTTGTTCAAAGTGATGAATCAAATCGATTACCGAGCGCTCCCAACGCAGTGCAGTCAGGGAATTATGAAGGTGGTGTTCCACAATTGGAATGCCTTCTTTGCCAGTATCAAGGATTACCGCCAGCATCCTGAGAAGTACAACGGCAAGCCTAATATTCCAGGGTATTCTCGGAATAAGGTGAAGGAAGTCATTTTCTCCAATCAAGATTGTTTGATCAAGGAACGGAAATGTCTTAAGTTTCCAAAGACCAAGTTGCAGTTGAACATTGGCAAACTGGGCTGTACTGACGGACAACTGATGCAAGTACGTGTCGTCCCAAGCCATGGGCAATATGTGGTTGAAATGATCTTCGCTTATCCGATCGAGAAGAAGGAAGCGGTACAAGAACACGTGCTAGCGATTGATCTTGGCGTCAATAATCTTGCAACCATCGTCACGACCACCGGAGCAAAACCGATCATCGTGAAGGGCAAGATCGTTAAAGCGATTAATCAGTATTACAACAAGATGAAGGCGTACTATACCAGCATTCTTCGTCAGGGCAAGGAACCACGTGAAGGAGCGTACACGTCCAGACGAATAGAACGGCTTCATTTGAAGCGCCACCGTAGGATCAAAGACTTGTTCCACAAGGTAAGTCATCATATCGTTACGTTGGCAGTGGAGCACAACATCGGTACGATCGTCATTGGTCATAACGATGGATGGAAGCAAGCGCCCGGAATCGGACGGCGAAACAATCAGTCCTTCAGTCATATTCCCCATCAGATGCTCATCGAGATGATCAAGTATAAGGCAACAGAACAAGGAATAGTCGTTATCCTGACGGAAGAGGCGTATACCTCAAAAGCAAGCTTCCTGGATCAAGACCCGTTGCCGAATTATGGTGTAGAGGGAAGATGGATCTTCTCAGGCAAACGGGTATATCGGGGTCTGTATAAGAATACGAAGGGCTTAGTACATGCCGATGTAAACGGCGCAGCCAACATTATGCGAAAAGTATTCCCAAACGTATCCGCCAAAGGAGCAAATGGGATAGAGGGGTTGGATGGTAAGCAGACCATCAACGTGTCAACTCCACTGGTGTTAAGCATCCTGAAATAAGTTGGATGATACATCAGAAACCCCCACTTCAGCCAAAGCGATAGCGTTGGTAAGTGGCGGGAGTATTCATGAGTATCATATCGGAACCTAGTTTGTGGGGGATGGTTTGACGGGAGCTCCCGTTCTAGAGTTAGAGTATAAGCATCGCTATGAGCTGCCGTACTTGAAGAGGTTAATACGGTAACGTATTGACGAATCTGGGGTGGTACCACGAATATCAAATCTCGTCCTCAAGACTATGGTCTTGGGGGTGGGATTTTTTTGTTAGTAGTCGGTGCCGAAAAGGAGAATCGTATGAAAGTGAAAATAATGTCAGATCATTGGAAATATTCTTCCATGTTATTGTTTGGTATAGGCGTATCTAATGTGGGATCTTGGATTTACTTTATCGCACTTAACCTAATAGTGTTACACATGACACAATCACCACTCGCTGTCTCGGTACTTTATATTCTGAAACCATTAGCAACTATATTCACGAATGTGTGGTCTGGTAGCTTAATTGACCGCTTAAATAAGCGAAATCTAATGGTCATACTCGACATATTAAGGGCGATATTGATAACTCTTTTACCCTTATTCTCATCGGTCGGGTACATATACATGCTTGTTTTTCTAATCAATATGGTGGGTTCCATGTTTGGTCCTACATCCATGTCATACATAACTCAACTCATTCCAACAGAACAAAGACCTCGGTTTAATTCGCTTAACAGTTTAATTGGTTCTGGAGCATTTCTATTGGGCCCAGCGGTGGCTGGAATTCTATTTCTAGTTGGTTCACCGATCTTCGCCATTTATATTAATGCTATCGCCTTATTGATCTCAGGAATTATTACATGGTTGATGCCAGACTTGGATAGACAATCCATGAACGAGAGCTTGAAAGTACAAGAACAGAGGGGGACTATGACTGTATTAAAAGACGATTGGAACACGGTTTTACAATTCTATCGAAGAAACATATCTATCATGGTTATTTGTTTTCTATTTGGAAGTGTATTCGTGGTAATGGCATCGGCGGTGGACTCACTTGAAGCTTCATTTGCAACCTTGGTCCTCCATATGACAGATGGTGAATATGGGATTCTTGTGAGTATTGCAGGGGCAGGTATCATCGTTGGGGCTATCATGAACACTCTTTTTATAAATAAAATGGATGGTTTATGGATGATTGGGTTAGGAGCCTTGGGCGTGTGTCTTGGGTATGTGATCTATGCTTTCTCAAGTTCATTCTTAATAGCAGCTATTGGATTCTTAGTCTTGGCTTGTTGTTTAGCTTTTGTTAACACAGGTTTCGCTACATTTTATCAAAATCATATTCCAGTGGATGTTATGGGTAGGGTAGGTAGTATCAATGCGTTTATAGAAGCCATATTTATGATGGTAGCAACCGTGGCTCTTGGTATTGCAGCAGAAATCATTTCACTTCGACTCTCCGTGATTGCAGGAGTTTTGGTGATGGTATTATTAGGGATTTCGTTATTGGTATATGTAATGAAAGAACCATTTAAAGGGAATCTTGGTCGTATTACAGAAGATATAACTATGCATATTTCTTAGTGATAAGTGTTATATGCAAGAAAATGAAGATTACTGAATTTACGATCTGGAGGAGGATTCATGAAAACAAACATCTATATGGTGAGGCATGCAGAATCACCCTTTGAATTTGGACAGGAGAGAACACGTGGGCTATCGGAAGAGGGTTGGATTGAAGCGAAGCGAGTTGCTGAAATGCTGGCTGATTATTGCATCAAGTCCCTACGCTAGAGCCAAACAGACCGTTCAATACATAGCTGAACAGAAGTCGTTAAATATTGTTGAGTACGAAGAACTCGTTGAACGTCCGATAAAAGGCTTGGAAACCAAAACTTCCTGGGATGTATTACATGAAGCTATACGTAAATCCTTTGTGGATAAAGATTTTGCATTAGAAGGTGGAGAAACTACGCACAGAGCACAACAAAGAGCAATTCCAATCATGGAGAGCCTCCTAGAGGAATACCGGGGGAAGAATATAGTGATAGGTACACATGGTAATATCATGACCATTATCATAAATTACTACGATGAAACGTTTGGATTCGATTTCTGGAATACGACTTCGAAGCCTGATATTTACAGAATGATATTTAATAAGAATCAGTTAGAACATGTGGAGAGGGTATGGAATTATAATAACTAAAGAAAATGAGGTATTTGTAAATCGAAGCCGGAGTATTTGGATGATGGTAGATTAAGAATCTTAGTAGAATGGGAATGGACATGTAAAGATAGATCGAAAGGGTATTCAATAATGGAAGCGATAAAAGATAGTAGTAAGTCGTATCATATCAAAAGGTATGCACATGATTTTGGGGCAGTCGTGAGTAATAGGATTGGCGAGCTGATGCTTGCTATAAGCTTGTTCGTTACCATTCGCTGGATGGTGCTTTTTTTATACTATATAATAGCTATAATATAATAAAGATATGGAGTGATCATTTTGGAAATTAAATTAGATGACTTAAGTGGGTCTGAAGTGGCCCAATTATTAGGAGAACATCTACATAGTATGGCATTACATTCCCCGCCAGAAAGTATTCATGCCCTAGATCTAGAGGGATTGAAAAGACCAGAAGTTACATTCTGGAGTGCATGGGAAGATGATGAATTGGTTGGCTGTGGGGCACTGAAAGAACTTGATGGTCAACATGGTGAGATCAAATCAATGCGAACTTCTACATTATATTTAAGAAAGGGTGTCGCAAAGCAACTCCTTGAACATATCATTCAAGAAGCAAAGAATCGTGGTTATCGCCGTCTAAGTTTAGAAACAGGTTCAATGGATGCTTTCGAACCAGCTAAGAAACTATATGCTAGTGTTGGGTTTCAATATTGTAAGCCGTTTTCGAATTACATAGAGGATCCATATAGTGTATTTATGACAAAAGAATTATAAGAATAATATTGGAGGCATCATCATGAATCAACGCTATCGAATTACAAGAGAATTTCAGGAAATTGACATTTCAGAAAAAACCATATCTTTGGAAGAATGCAAAAAATATTTCGAGATCAAACCTGATTTTACCTATACACCCGTCTTTACGGTGACTGGAGCAACGAGTATGTCTATTGAGGGAGACTTTTTCATGTGGAGCTATGGCGATATTAAGATCCCATTTAGGTATTATCAGGGAGATATATACGTATCCGGAACGAATGAAGCAGTGATCCCCATCATGATTGAGGTTGCAAGCGAATTGAGAGCAGATGTGCAAGGAGATTAAATTGAGGTGTATGAAATGAATGAAACATGAAGGTGAATGGCTAGAAGGACAACTGGTTAAGGCGAAAAGTTATGTTGATCATGGACAAACAGAAGGTAGCTTAGAATTGTTAGAGCAATTAATATTGAACAAGCCGTTGTCGGTACAGCAAACGATGATTCACGGAGATTGCACAACCGACAATGTACTTGTGATTAATGGAGAAGTGCAGACATTCATAGATGTAGCAGTTATGACGGTGGGAGACCCACGTTATGATGAATTCTTAGCGATCGAAAGTTGTGAAGATAATCCTATATACATACGAGCATTTTATGATGGATATCATCGGTATAAAATATCATAAGGAAGTATTTCAATATTTTAATGCGGGACTATATGAGTTTTTGTGAGGGGGATCCTGGGGTTTGGATCTGTTGATAAATAACAATACAAGGTTACCTATACGCAATAAGATGGATCAAATCTATGTTTGTATGCAAATAATATTTGGGGAAGTTGCATTTAAACCTTTAACGATCATTTGTGATGATTTAGGTTATAATACACCAAATTTTACAACGGCGGGTATCTATCACCTACATGGCCTCGTAAGAACTAATAATGAGCAGCTACCGTGGTCCATTATATTAAAAGTGATCAAACCAGATAGTGCAGAGAAAGAAGAACCTCAACATCACAATTACTGGCGTCGGGAAGCACTTATATTTGAATCAAAGGTATTAGATAATCTGCCTGAATCAATTGAAGTAGCCAAGAGTTATCTTGTTGAAGAACAGCAGGATGGTACGATTTGGTTATGGATGGAATATGTTGAAGGGATTCATGCCCACTCTCAAGAACAATTTAACTTTATAGCTCGTCAGCTAGGAAGGTTTAATGGGAGTTATCTTACAGGAACAGGAATACCTGATGAGGAATGGATATGTAGAGGTTGGCTTAAGTCATGGACAACATCAAGTCGAATGTACGCTCCTATTCTAGAACCTTATTTAAATATACTACATAGAGAAAAAGTGCTGAGCATTTGGGAATGGTTTCAAGGTTTTACTAAAGATATAGAACATAAGCTAGCTTCATTAGAAAACTTGCCGCGTGTGTTAGCACATCAAGACTTGAGCCAAATGAATATGCTATTAAACAAGGATCATTCAGAGAGCGGTCGATTAGTGTTAATAGACTGGCAATTCATGAGTATATCAGGTATTGGTGAAGACCTTGGTAAGATGTTTGGTGTAAATATGAGCTTGGGCATCATACCCATTCATGAATACGAAGTTTTTCAAAATTCTTTATTCAAAGCATACATTAAAGGATTGAGAGATATGGGTTGGCAGGGGGACGAGGGACTAGCTAGATATGGTTACTGTTTAAGTACTGCTTTACGAAGCGTCTGGGAGGTTCCTCAGTTCATATCATTAGTGTCTCAGTTAGAAGTGGATCCTTGTAACTCAAAGATTCAAGATCGAGTTGCTCAACTTGAGGGAATTATCAATATTCACATGAAAATGGCGTTAGAGGCCGATCAGTTAAATAATTAATTTCAAATGACCTTAAGTGAGATCGCCAACCTGCTGGAGAGACCGGAAGGTACAGTGAAAACATGGTTGAATAAAGCATTAAAGGAACTCCGAATCGGATTTCGGAAGGAGGATGCTCGTGTTCTACGATATTCAATCATCAGATAAAGATATGGTTATTCAACTTGACCACCTCTCTATGTCATATATCTCTGGTGAAGCTTTACTGGCATCCTATAGTTATAATAATCAGGATGATGTGAATGAGAATAAGGAAGAAGCGGGTATTCATACGGAACAATAGATATTCAACTACCCGAAGGTACATCACTGCCGAATGAAGTTGTTCTTAATGTGCTGCTTAAGAATTCAGAATTTAATCTGACAATACCTGTTGATCACGAGAGGTTCGCTGAACTTCAGAGTGAGTATATCATTGGAGAGACCATCCAAGTTGAAGGTCAGAGTATCAGCTTTACCAAAGCAATTGTCTCTCCTTTACGTATTTCCTTGTACGTGGATTACGATGAAGATAATTCCAAACAGATTTTTGGACCTGGTGATATTCATTTAGTTGATGATAAAGGCACTGTCTGGAGAAATATATCGGGTAGTTTGGGCCCGGGAAGGGATCATCAAGTTTATCATTTTGAGAGTCCGTATTTTGAAAAGCCCAAATCATTGATGATTGAGGGAAGCTGGTTCCGAGCACTCGATAAAAATCAATTATCCGTCATGATTGACACTGAAAAGGGACAATTACTAAAATCACCAGATGTGAAACTTAATCTGAGTAAGATCTCGAACTTCGATAAATATATGAAACTGGATTTTGCCCTTAGTGGTCTTGACGCTAAAGACAATATGATGTATTTCTTATTTGAAGGTGAGTTTACAGATGGAGATGGCAATCACTACAAGACAGCAGATCTTCATAATATTGTCGGTGGTTATATGGATGGCTCAGAACCAAAGTCGCAACATTCACTATTTTATGTAGATAAACTTGCCTATAAACAGCCACTAACACTTACCATTTATGACTATCCAACATATATCCATCAGGACTACACGGTTCGCATAAAATAATTATTCCTATTTTACTTATTGACAGCACCTTCTACTTGACCTATAATAACATAGGTTATTTAGATCGATCACAAACTCAGTCAGATCTGAGAGACGAAATTTTTAAAAGGGAAACCTTTTTTTTCAGTCGTCACTTGTCCTTAGGACAGGTGGCGATTTTATTTTTTATAAGGGAGTGTTTAGGTTGAACGTATTGAAATATTCTATTTTTGTTATAATGGGAGCATTATCGTATGGAACATTATCAACGATGATTAAGCTCGGCATGGTCGATGGTTTCACTTCAGGAGAATTAGTGGGTAGCCAATATATGATTGGTTGGATTGTTATTGCTGCAATTTTTCTCTTCACCTTTAATTATAGGATATCATTGAAAAATGTAGGTAAATTATTGTTTACAGGGGTCATTACAGCATCAGTGGGGATTACCTACGCAGTTTCTGTATCTGAATTACCGGCATCGATCGCAGTTGTTTTCTTTTTCCAATTCACATGGATGGGTGTTCTGATCGAAAGTGTTCTGACCAGAACAAAACCGAGTAGAAATAAAGTAGTGGCTATTATATTGTTACTTATGGGAACTTTGTTGGCGGGAGCTATCTTCGAAGAATCATTATCTGCATTAAGTATCAAGGGAGTTGTTTTTGGTCTGCTTGCAGCTTTACTTAATGCGATTAACATGGTGCTTACTTCTAAAGTTGCCACACAAGAAAAGGCTCCAAAGAGACTCTTCTTTATTGGTACGGGGGCGTTTCTAACGGTATTACTTACAACACCGACAACAGGCATGGTTACTCAACTTGTCGAAACGAATCTATGGAAGTATGGATTATTTCTAGGTTTGTTTGGTGTAGTCATTCCGTTCTTATTATTTGCTATCGGTATGCCCAAAATTGGGGCTGGATTAGGAACGATCCTATGTGCCGCTGAACTACCTTCAGCCATGATCATGTCGGTCTGGTTGTTAAATGAAGGTGTTACACCGCTTCAATGGATTGGAATGATCTTGATTGTCATAGGAATTATTGCGCCGGAGTTACTCAACAGATTCACACTTGATTACTATCCAATGAAAAGGTGGATGTCTCACAATAGACATGGTTAATTATGCGAATTATGATATGATGGTTCTAAAATAATCTATTACCTTCAGGGGGACCACGAATGAGCACACATATTGGAGCACAACCGGGCGAAATTGCCGAAACGATTCTATTACCAGGAGATCCACTACGCGCGATGTTTATCGCCGAGAATTATTTGGAGGATGTGTCTTGTTATAACGAAGTTAGAGGGATGCTTGGATTCACAGGTACATATAAAGGACAACGAATTTCCGTTCAAGGAACGGGGATGGGAATTCCTTCTACGAGTATCTATGTGAATGAATTAATTAGTGAATTTGGTGTCAAAAACCTGATGCGCGTAGGTACATGTGGAAGTATGCAAGAGCATGTTCACGTGCGTGATGTTATTCTTGCACAAGCATCTTGTACGGATTCAAGTGTTAATCATCACAATTTCGGAGGATATGACTTCTCTCCAATTGCAAACTTTAATCTTCTGAAAACTGCTTATGATCTAGGGGTTGCCAAAGGACTTAAGCTACATGTTGGTAATGTATTTAGTTCAGACATTTTCTATCGTGATGATACTTCAGTTGTACAGAAATTCATGAAATACGGCGTTCTAGGTGTGGAGATGGAAACTACGGCTCTATATACACTTGCAGCGAAGTACGGAGTGAATGCCTTGACTATTTTAACAGTAAGTGATCATTTGTTGACCGGGGAAGAGACAAGCTCTGAAGAGCGTCAGACGACATTCAATGAAATGATGGAAGTGGCTTTAGATACAGCGATTACGCTGTAATATATATTAAAGAAATTGGCTGAATGAGGATATCCTTGTTCAGTCTTTTTTGTTTTATATGAATCAATTTCATAATTACGCAAACCTATTTAGATGTAATTATATATTGACAGAGTGAGTCGTTCTGATCAATCTATAGTCCTTATTTAAGCTGCATAAGCGATTATGAAATTGATTCATTAATGCTATAATATTATTTTCTAAGAAGTGCAGGGGCAATGAAAAAGTGAGCGTCTAAGATTAGGGGAAGGAGAGGAGAACTATTGACGAGGACAAAATTATAGCAGATGTTCTTCGAGGCGATTCGGATGCTTTTCGATACATTGTAGATCAATACAGTAAGCATATATTCCATACAACATATTCGGTATTGCGTGATGTGAAGGATGCGGAAGATGTTGCCCAAGAGACCTTTATCCAGATCTATAAGTCTCTTTCTCAGTATCGATCCCAAGGATTCAAATCATGGATTACTCGAATTGCGACGAATAAAGCGATTGATCTGAAACGTAAGAAAACGCGCCGTGGAGAGGATAATCTATATCCAGTAGTGGATATGGAGCTGCTCCCAGATGGAGAAGAAGATCCGTTATCTCGAACGATTCGTAAAGAAAAGAAGGAATTATTCAAGCAGAAGTTACAAACCGTACCGGATAATCATAGGGTCGTGCTTACAGCATTTTATTTAGAAGAGAAAAACTATGAACAAATCGGTCAAGAGCTCCAGGTGAAGCCGAAGACGGTGGAATCTAAATTATATCGGGCAAGAGAATGGATTCGGAATAAATGGAAGGAGGAAGATTGGAAATGAATCATTTGAGTATAGACGATAAGAAAAGACTCGCACAGAGCTATATAGATGGAACTTGTACGAAGGAGCAAGAGAGAACTTGGGAAGCTTTCTTGATTGATGATTCTGAAGCGATAGATCTACATATCCAACTCCTATCCTCCATGGAACTACGGATGCCAATACTAACGGATTCGGTTCAATTCACTAATGATGTTATGAGTAAATTACCTACTCAACTCTATGAGTCAGATATGAATTCATTTGAGCATAAGAGGCGTTGGTACGAACTCCCTATTTTCCATTATACGGTCGCTGCTTGTATAACTATACTGTTCATGACTACAGGGATGTTCGATATGTTAATTCCAGGTAAATTGGATGTCATCGAGCAAAGACAGTCTCAACCTGTTAGTGATCAAATGATGGATATGACAATAACTTGGCTTGACCAATTGAAGAGATAAAAGAATAGAAAGGATGGATGAATGTGCAACATGACCGAAATGGATTTTTGGCGTTTGTATTAAATACGTTCCCCGGATTAGGACATTATTACTTAGGGAGAAAAATAAGAGGGATTTTATATCCCTTCATGTTCTTTGGGAGTATTGGAGTAGGTGTATTGCTATATTCCGCCACGAATGGTGATGAATTCTTTGCTCTTTCTGGAATCGGGATCGCGTTATTTATCTGGTGTATTTGTATGCTTGATTTAATCGTTGCATTACTTCGAGCTCCTTCCGTACCACAGAGGTTAAATGAACTCGGTCATCCGATTAATGAACATGGCGAGCTGTTGACAGAGACAAGAACACCAAGTGAGCATAGTGAACGTTTCTATACGATTCTGTTATCCTTTATCCCAGGATTAGGTCATCTACAATTGGGGCTAATGCAACGGGGGTTGTCTTTTCTAATCGCTTTCTTCGGTTTAGCAACCATTATGGTGTTTGTTACAGGGGTTACCAATCAGTCTGTATTTCTATTATTTCTCGGGGTTCTTCCAATTATTTGGGTGTATTGCATGTTCGATGCTGTTCAACAAATCAATCGTAAACAAGCAGGTGAGTTATTAGTGGATCGCACATTATTTGAGGAATTTGATGCTGCACGAGAAGATGGTAAACGTAGTAAAATTTTAGTGACATTGTTGTCTGCCTTCCCCGGTGCGGGGCATATGTATCTAGGTTTGCAAAAGAGAGGGCTACAACTGATGGTACTGTTTCTGGGTTCTATCTATATCCTAGATATTCTTAGATTATCTCTATTCATGTTCCTAGTTCCCGTCATTTGGTTCTACAGTTTCTTTGACGGATTACAGCAGTCGTCCCGCTATGGTAAAGAACCTCTTGTTGATCGTCCGATCGTGGAGGGAATAGAAAATCATCGTGGGTTGGTTGGGATTGCCTTGCTCCTGATTGGATTGTATTATTTAGGAACGCAATTTATTATTCCTGTATTGGATACACGTTTCCCAGAATTCCTTATTGATTATAGGTTCCGGACGTATATTCAGACCTTCATTGTATCGCTCTTGCTCATTGGTGGAGGATTGAAGTTGGCAATGGGGAATAAGAAAATCAAACCGAATCCTGAAAAATCTCGTATACGTCGCTAATTTATTTTGGTGTAGGAGGAAGCTCATGAAAACAGCCTTATTATTAGGTGGGACACGATTCTTCGGTAAAAGATTAGTAGAGTTGCTCTTAGAGGAAGGAATACAGGTTACGATTGCTACAAGAGGGATAACTTCGGATTCCTTCGGTGATCGAGTTAATCGTCTTATCGTAGATCGTGAAAGTTATGACTCGTTATTACAAGCAGTTGCTAATTCTGAATGGGATGTTGTTTATGATAATATCTGCTATTCACCGCTAGATGCATGGCATGCTTGTGAGGTGTTTGCGGGTAAGGTAAAGCGATATATCAATACTTCAAGCATGTCTGTTTATGAGTTATCGCCGCATGAACATCATGAGCTAGAAATTGATCCAGCGACTGTTCCAATAAGAATGGGTGGTCGTGCTGATTTTGACTATGGTACAGGAAAGAAATTAGCAGAAGCTGTATTTGCCCAAAAGGCTACATTCCCCGTGTGTAGTGTACGGTTCTCCTTCGTTGTAGGAACTGATGATTATACTAGACGGCTTGAATTTCACATCGATCGGATGAGGCAAGGGACTACGATAGGAATTCCTTCAATGGATGCTAAGATTAATTTCATTTCTTCGGATGAAGCGGCAACATTACTGTGTTGGCTAAAGGATCAATCCCTTACCGGACCGTTAAATGCCTGCTCCACAGGATCAATATCCTTATCAGAGATTATCTCTTTAATGGAACAGGGAGTAGGCAAGACTGCTATAATTGAACACAATACGGACGATATAAATATGTCTCCTTATGGCGTAGGGCAATCATTCTACATGAGTAATTCTAAGGGAGTTAGAGCAGGGTTTGATTTCACACAATTAAATTCCTGGTTCCCTGATTTAATCAGTTATTTATATAGCGATGTTTAACAACTCTGATGATATCTGATAAATGCTTATATCTTTAAAGACACCCCCATCCGCTGAAGTACAAGGATGGGGGTGTCTTTATTTGTTGCCGAATATTTTGAGTTAAAGAGTGTTTCTTAATTATAGTTCATTCACTAGTGCATCGCCCATTTCCTTCGAACGTTCTGCACAGCGGTTGACAGCAGCAATAACATCTTCGAAAAAATCACCTTCATCGAGCTTTTGGATCGCGGCTTGTGTAGATCCGTTAGGAGAGGTAACTTTTGCTCGCAGAGCACCAGGTTCTTCCCCTGTTTGTTGCACCATTCGTGCAGCACCAAGTACTGTCTGAACGGTCAACTCTTTACATTGCTGTTGTGAGAGTCCACTCCGCATACCGGCAGCGATCATCGCTTCCATCATATAGTAAATATAGGCGGGACCACTACCTGAAATCCCGGTCAATACGTCCATGTGCTTCTCATCGATGATTGTGATCGTACCTACAGCTTCAAAAAGAGTGTTGACCATGCGGCGATGATCTTCGGTTAATTCCGCAGAGTATGAAATACCCGTGGCACCAAGACCGATAGAACTGGATGTGTTCGGCATCGTACGGGCTACGGGTTGTTTACGCCCTAAAAGTTGTTGTATGGTGGAAATCGACAATCCTGCAATGACTGAAATGATTAGTTGACCTTCTGATAGTATGGGTCCCAATTCTTTGAGCGCGGCAGCCGCATCTTTAGGTTTCATTGCTAACACAATCACAGAGGAGCTACGTAGGATTCCTGATTTGTTAGATTCATCATTATTTGTCTTAACGTTGTAACGTTGCTTCAATTCTTCTAACCGAGTAGAATTACTACGATTCATCATCATGATATTAGATGGAGAAACAACTGAACGCGCAATTAGACCGCGAACGATAGCCTCTGCCATTGATCCTGCTCCATAGAAGGCGATGTTGTTTTGAAATAAACTGTGTTGTTGGCTCAAAATATAGTCCCTCCTTGTCGAATTTACCGACGTATTTGTCCGTTTCCATAAACGCGATATTTAGTAGAAGTAAGTGCAGGAAGACCCATAGGACCCCTAGCGTGTAATTTCTGTGTACTGATCCCAATCTCAGCTCCAAACCCAAATTCAAAACCATCCGTAAAACGGGTAGAGGCATTATGGTAGACAGCAGCAGCATCAACTTCCCGAATAAATATTGCAGCTTGATCCTGATCTTCCGTCACGATGCATTCGGAATGTTGCGTACCATATTTAGCAATATGGTCAAGCGCTTCTTGAAGAGAGTGGACAATCTTCATATTTAAAATATAGTCATTATACTCCGTGTAATAATCATCTTCGGTAGCTTGAGTAGCTGATGGAATAAGTGCTAGAGTCTCCGCACATCCACGTAATTCAACATTGGATTCTTTGAACTGTTCAGCAAGTTGTGTAAGGTGACGTGTTGCGAAATCTGAATGAATGATTAAAGTTTCCATAGCATTACAGACAGAAGGACGTTGTACCTTCGCATTGATGCTAATATTTGCAGCCATCACAGGATCTGCGGAAGCATCAATATACGTATGACATACACCCGCACCCGTTTCTATAACAGGTACCTTGGCATTCTCCACTACATTTTGAATAAGGGATTTACCACCGCGAGGAATGATAACATCTAATAGCCCTTTTAGCTTCAGCATTTCATCGACAGAACTACGATTGGGATCTTCAATAATCTGTAAAGCATCAACTGGGATAGATGACGTTGCAAGTGCGCGATGTAATACTTCAATAATCTGACGGTTGGATGAAATGGCAGATGATCCTCCACGGAGAACAACAGCATTTCCTGTCTTCAGGCAGAGTCCCGCGGCATCTACAGTTACATTTGGTCGTGCTTCATAGATGATGCCGATAACACCCAACGGTACACGGATTTTGTCGATGGTCAAACCATTGGGACGATCAATCGCTTCAAGAGTATCTCCAATAGGATCTGGAAGTTCAATAATCTGTTCTAATCCTTCAGCCATAGCCTCTATTCGTTCTGGAGTAAGTGCTAGTCGATCAAGCAGAGAAGGGGCTGTACCTTGCTGGCGCCCACGTTCAAGATCTTCAAGATTTGCTGTTAGAATAAGATCTTGTTCTGACCTAAGAGCTTGTGCCATGAGTCGTAATGCTTCATTCTTCTGAACCGTATCCAGACGATTAAGCACGGTAGAAGCTGTCTTAGCAAGTGTTGCTTTCATTCTTACTTCATTAGCATTCATGGTATTCCTCCTAAAAGTTTTGTGAATAAACTTCTTGAGTATACTTCTTCAAAACTAGCATCGAAAGCATATACTTAAAGTTTTGTGAATAAACTTCTTGAGTACACTTCTTCAAAACTAGCATCGGAAGCATTAGCTTAGTTTTATTTCAATGTAATCCATTCATCACGATGAACAACTTCCAATCGATGTATGTTCTCGAGCTTCTGGTATACATTCGAACTTGACATACCATGGACAAGTTGTAGTTGTTCTGCATCATAATTGATAATACCTCTCCCAATCACTTCAGCCTTTATATTGAGAACTTCAACAACATCACCTGCATGGAATTGACCTTCAATCTGCTTAACACCTACAGGAAGTAGACTATGACCTCCAGTTGTAAGTGCTTCTTCGGCTCCAGTATCCACGGTGATGGTTCCGAGAGGTGTTGACATGAAACCAAGCCATTGCTTCTTCATGGAAAGGGAGGAGAGAGCGGTATCGAAGTAAGTTCCACGTCCAACTCCATTGACAGCATTTTGAAGGTCGCCTTGAGCGGATACCTTGCCGACGAAGACGGGAACACCTCCTCGAGTTGCAATTTTGGCAGCATCCACTTTAGAACGCATGCCACCCGTCCCGATTGATGAACCAGCACCACCTGCCATAGCGTATATTTCTTGTGTAATCTCACGGATTCGTTCGTATCGAACCGCATCTGGATGTCGGCGCGGATCTCCTGAATACAATCCATCCATATCTGTTAGAATCAATAGGTGGCTAGCTTTCACTAGATTAGCAACGAGAGCGGATAACGTATCATTATCACCGAACTTCAATTCATCAACAGATACCGTATCATTTTCATTAAAAATAGGTATCACGCCTTGCTTCAATAACTCGTCAACAGTCATACCAGCATTGTTCATACGTTTGCGACTACAGAAATCAGTACGTGTGAGTAGGATCTGAGCTGTGATAATGCCATGTGCTGCAAAGGCTTGCTGATATGCTTGCATTAATAAAGCCTGACCTACTGCGGCTGCAGCTTGTTTCTCATGTAATAATCTGGGGCGCATGGAGTAACCAATTTCACGGAAGCCTGCTGCCACGGCTCCTGACGTTACTAACAATATTTGATGACCTGATGTTCTTAAGGAAGCCATTTCATCTGCGAAGAATTGGATGGCCTCCCGATTTAATGCTCCTTCAGCAGAGGTAAGCGAGCTGCTACCGATTTTGACAACAATACGGGATGACACGTTGATCACTTCCTCATCATTGATTCTAACAATAAATGTACAACAAAAAACTCTCATCCTTAACTAGCAAAGGACGAAAGTTATAGCTTCCGCGGTACCACCTTTATTGATGATTAAATCATCCAACTTCATAACCTTGTAACAGAAGGGACTGTCCTGCTGATCACGCAGGCCGCTCAGGGGTAGGTTCAGACAAGGGTTCACGATAAATTCTTTCAGCCAAGGAATTTACTCTCTGAATGGTGAAGTCACCTTACTTACTGGTCCCGTCAACGCGTTTAATGGATATTAACGTAGTTTTATTTTCAAATAGGATACCATGGAACCTATGGCTTTGCAAAGATAAACGTTATACAAGGACAAATAGCAAAGGTTATTGCAAGAGTATGTAGCAACAAGATATGATGGAAATATCAATTGGAATTAGGAAAAGAGGGATCCTTATGGTCAATTATGCAGACAAACGTAATTTACAAATAGCATTAATTCAAATGTCTATTCACATAGGGGAACCAGATCTAAATGAGAGGCACGTGACTTCGCTTATGGAGGAAGCAGTCACTCAGAATCCCAAGGTGGATATTCTAGTCTTACCTGAACTGTGGAATACGGGGTATGCGCTTGATAAACTTCGAGAAATTGCGGATGCGGGTGGTGAGTATAGTAAGGGTTGGTTAAGCTCCTTCGCGAAGAAACATCAGGTGATGATTGTTGCTGGATCAATTGCTGAATCTAATGCCGGTCAAGTGTCCAATACCATGTATGTTTTTGATCAACAGGGTGAAGTAATCGCTAACTATTCTAAAATTCACTTGTTTCGTTTGATGAATGAAGAGAAATATATTGTTCCTGGCCAACAATTGGTTACTTTTGATGTGTTACCTGAATGTAGAGCCGGTGTAGCTATTTGCTATGATATTCGATTTCCGGAAATGGCTAGATCGTTAGCGCTGAATGGAGCAGAAATATTATTTATTCCAGCTGAATGGCCCCATCCAAGGTTACATCATTGGCGGACATTACTCATGGCAAGAGCCATTGAGAATCAAATGTATGTTATAGCGTGTAACACCGTTGGTGGAAATGGCGATACAACATTTTTTGGACATTCGATGATCATTGATCCATGGGGCGAGGTGGTTGTAGAAGGTGGAGAAAGTGAAGAGATTATAATAGGTGAAGTCACACTCTCTCTTATTGCTGAAGTAAGAAATCGGATTCCGATTTATCGTGATCGTCGTCCAGAACTTTATTAAGTGGAAGTCTAATCTACTTTAATACCTCCATTGATTGTTTGAATGTAGCGATAAAAGCTTCAGCGGCCTTTGAGAGATATCGACCTTTTCGATAAGCTACAACCAAAGTTCGATAGGGAACGGGTTCCGCCAATGGTAAGTATACTGGTACAAACTCAGATCTTGGAGCACTAGCGATATATCTTGGAACAAGAGTGACGCCCATTCCTGCTGCGACTAAGGCTTGAATGGTCTCCATGTTATTGCTCTCAAATACAACTTGTGGAACAAACCCAGCTTGTTGACAAAGATCAAAAGTCATCGTACGGAAGCCTTGACCTTTCTTGAGTACGATAAAAGATTCATCCTTAAGTTCTGCTAATTGGATAGGTGTTGTGTTGCTTTGTGCTCTAATAGCAAGAGGATGTTGAGGCGGAACAGCTAAATCGATCAATTCTTCACCAATGATCTCATAAGCGAGTGATGGTTCCACTAGAGGAAGAGATAGTAAGCTGAGATCTGTTTTTCCAAGTGCAGTTAACTTCTCAAGATTCATGGATGAATCCTCTAGCAAACTGATTTCTATTTCTGGAAAAGCGAGCTTGAAGCTTGGAAGTACGTACGGAAGTAAATGTGAACCTGTGATCGGCATACTTCCCACTACGACTTTACCTCCACGAAGCTGGGAGATATCTGACATTTGTTGCCGTAATAAATCGACTGCATCAATGATTTTCTGAGCTTGTTCTACGAAGGCTTCACCAGCATGCGTTAACTCCACACTACTCGTATTGCGCTGGAAAAGAAGTACACCAATCTCTTTCTCAAGTTTAGATAATTGCTGACTTAGAGAGGGCTGTGCGATATGTAGTTTCTCGGCAGCACGTGAGAAGTTACGTTCTGTCGCAATTTGTATGGCATACTGTAATTGTCTTAGTTCCATGTTCAACCATCCTTTTATCGTGGTTAATGTATTTTTTTGTTCAAAGATTAATTCTATCATATGAAATTGATTCATAGTGAATTCATATAGAAATAACTAGATAACTTCAATAATAAGTGTAAAATGTTAACTATAGAGTCAAGCTATCATGAGGAGGTTAATTGATGTGATTCTGGAATCTTTAGGTTTTATGTTTTTCTCAACACTTGAGTTTATTGCTATATTTTCAATTATGATGTCTTTATTTAGGTTCAAAACGACAGAATACATATGGCCTGCACTCTTTTTAATATTGTTGATGAATATGCAAAGTTTTGTACTTCGTAATGATTTTTCTTTAGCGGCCATTGTCCCACTTATTAGTATATTGATCTTTATCTTTTTATTAACGACGGTCATCAAATTACCACTAATATGGTCTATAATATGTACAATTCTTGGTTATGGTATGTTTGCTGTTATTCAGACCTTATTGGTTGAACTTATGTTTGGTTCAATCGCAGAAGCACAGGCCACGCTAGTTAATGGATATATGTTGCAAACAGTAAGTGCTGCTACAACTCTGTTACTTTCATGGATATTATATCGCTTAGGTATAGGATTCTCATTTGATTTTGATAAACTTAGACTGAAATTTGAAGATGTGATCGTAGTTACATTAATTATTGTATTTCTAATAACGGTCTCTATTATTCTTTCATTTAATGAAATATGGATAAATGTATTTTTCTTCTCCATGACGATAGCTTTCTTGCTATTCTATTCAATAAAGAAGGAAAAGTCTTATGATTGAGATCATTGCTATGAAGATGGCACGAAGGATTAAATCAAAAGTTCCTAACCATCCATCATCAATAGTAATATTAAAACATGCCATTGCCATTTTGTTGAATACTTTTTTCATCATATTATTATCGTTAGTCGTATCTTATGTGACAGGAAACGTTAAGGAAATAATCATTATACTGGTATCATTCGCATTGCTGAGACTAGTATCTGGGGGCATGCACTTAAAAAGTGGAGATAGTTGTGTATTATTAACAACAACATTATTTACGTTTCTTTTATTTGTAAATCTGAGTCTGGGTCAAATGTATATTTTGACCTCGATTTGTCTCATCTTAGTGTTCATTTACTCACCCTCAAGAATTGAGAATCAATCCAGAATACCTAAGAAATATTATGGGATTTTAAAAATGATTTCCGTACTTCTTGTAGCCACTAACTTTTGGATTCTATCGCCTATACTAACAGCTACATTTTTTGTTCAAGCATTAACATTAGTTAGGTGGAAGAGGTGAATTAAATTGAAAAGATTGATCAATAAATATATAACATCTTTTGTATATGGCACGGCTACTCTGTTATCTTTCTTTGCTGTGCTATCTGTGAACTCACCAAGCGCCCTCTATATTTACAAAGGAGAAGTCCCAGAAGAATTATTGAAACAACGTTAATTACCGTAATAAATCACAATATCAAATAAAATAATTGGAGCTGATTTGATGCAACAATATCTATCTGTTACTAAAGATATTGAAGGCGAATCAGGGATTGTATCACTTGATGGGAAAGACATCATATTCCTGGAATGGAGTGGGAGGTTAGCACGTCTACTTGTTCATACACTTGACCACACCTATTACACGATGGGTACGATGAAATATTGGACAACCGTATTGAATAACAGTGATTATAGGTTCGAGATTGTCGATCGAAACAATGCTGTAAATGTAGATAGAATTAAACGGCTAGATCCCATACTATGTAAGGCTTATTTTGAAGATAACCTTAATAAGAATTCGAAATATTGTACGATGGCGATCAACAGATATCGGAAGCTTGAGAGAGAAATCGTAACTAGTAATCCTAGTATCATCGTTACATAAATGTAAATGTTATATATAGGGACTTCCAAGATTAATTCGTTGGAAGTTCCTGTTAATATTCTGGAAAATGATATAATCTTTGCTTGTATTATAGTTTGATCCTATAACTTCTATAGATATTATATCTTGGAACAATGAATGCTTTGATGATAATATATGAATTAATTAAGCGATGCTAGTGAATAGGGCAGAACTTCCAAGGTTCGAATATTAGACGAGGTGATAATAATGAGTAAAAAGACAATGTTTGAGAAAATTTGGGAAAATCACGTCATTCATCAAGAAGAGGGCAAACCAAGCATCCTGTATATCGATTTGCATCTTGTTCATGAAGTGACATCTCCACAGGCTTTTGAAGGATTACGTCTGAGTGGACGTAAAGTTCGTAGACCTGAACGTACTTTTGCAACAATGGATCATAACGTACCTACGCAAGATCGGTTCAATATTAAGGATCCAATCTCTAAACAACAAATTGATACTCTTTCACAAAACTGTCGTGACTTCGGTGTGACATTATATGATTTGAATACAATTGAGCAAGGTGTTGTCCATGTCATGGGCCCAGAGCTTGGTCTTACGAATCCAGGAAAGACAATTGTGTGTGGGGATAGTCATACTTCAACACATGGCGCTTTCGGTGCTTTGGCATTTGGTATCGGGACAAGTGAAGTTGAACATGTATTAGCAACACAATGTTTACAACAGTCTAAAGCAAAGACAATGGAAATTCGTTTCGTAGGGAAACGTAATTTAGGTGTAACAGCGAAAGACATGATCCTAGGTGTTATTGCACAGTATGGTACAGATTTCGCAACAGGTTATGTTGTTGAATACACTGGTGATTCTATTGCTGCATTAACGATGGAAGAACGTATGACGATCTGTAATATGTCTATCGAAGCTGGTGCAAGAGCAGGTATGATCGCTCCTGATCAGACAACATTCGACTACTTACGTGGACGCCAGCATGTTCCTCAAGGTGCAGACTTCGATATAGCTGTTGAAGCATGGAAACAATTACGTACTGACGAAGGTGCGACGTTCGATTTAGTGGTTGATTTTGATGTCGATTCATTGATTCCGCAAGTAACTTGGGGTACTAGTCCTGGAATGGGTACAAATATTACATCGAAAGTGCCTGTACCAGCTGAATTGCCAACTGAAAATGAACGTAAGGCTGCTGAGGCAGCACTTGAATATATGGATCTTAAACCAGGAACTCCAATGACTGATATTGAAATTGATTATGTATTTATTGGTTCTTGTACGAATGGGCGGATCGAAGATTTGCGCGCAGCCGCAGCTGTAGCGAAAGGTCATAGTGTAGCGGGTAAAGTTACAGCTATCGTTGTTCCAGGATCAGGAAAAGTTAAACTACAGGCAGAAGAAGAAGGGCTTGATAAGATTTTCACTGCAGCTGGGTTTGAATGGCGTGAAGCAGGTTGCAGTATGTGTCTAGCGATGAATCCAGATGTTCTTCAACCGGGACAACGTTGTGCTTCAACATCGAATCGTAACTTCGAAGGTCGACAAGGACGTGGAGGTCGTACGCATCTAGTATCACCGGCGATGGCTGCAGCGGCTGCTGTCAAAGGTAGATTCGTAGACATTCGTGAATGGAACTTTAATACGGAAATAGCTAACTAAAGTACAATAAGAGAGGAGTTATCAATATGGAGGCTTTTACTAAAATAACTGGTATTGTGGGACCGGTAGATCGCGTGAACGTGGATACAGACGCTATTATTCCTAAACAATTTCTGAAAAGAATTGAACGGACAGGATTTGGCCAATTTTTATTCTACGAATGGCGTTTTGATCAAGAAGGAAACAATATAGAGAGTTTCGAGTTGAATAAGCCACGTTTCCAAGGAGCATCTGTTCTTTTATCTAGGGCTAATTTTGGTTGTGGATCATCTCGTGAACATGCACCATGGGCGATTCTAGATTATGGATTCAAATGTGTTATCGCTCCTTCTTTTGCAGATATTTTCTATAATAACTGTTTTAAAAATAGTATTTTACCTATTAAGTTGTCTGAAGAACAAGTGGAAGATCTATTCCAACGTACTGAAGCACATGAAGGCTACAAGTTGAATGTGAATTTAGAGAATCAAACATTGACTGATGATTATGGTCTACACATCGATTTTCAAATTGATGAGCACCGTCGTCAATTTTTACTACAAGGTCTAGATGACATCGGTCTAACACTTCAACATGAAGCAGACATTACGGCATTTGAGCAAAAAAGAGCAAATAGTGCAGTAGTTTAATATTAAAATATAGTTGATATACAAATCAATTTCATAACTGATCTGGGATATCTCAAAGCCATTTAAACTGGCTGAGGTATCCTTTTTTTTATCCAACATTGGAGAGGGATTTTATCATTTCAAAAAAAAATGAAATAAAAGAAGGTATTCATCATATTAGCTAGAATTATGTTTGTAATGAGAAAAATGTAGACGTGAACGAATTTTAGACGAAATATATCCAACTGGGGTGAACGATGAAGAAATTTAGTCTTGTATTGATGTTGTTTGTGTTCTTTCTTATCGTATTTCCAAACGAAGGAAAGGCTGATGCAATTCAGTCTATGATTGTTCTGGATGGTAATGAAATAACAATGCCTGAAAATGTTGAAATAGAGGCCGTCAATGGTAATGTAATGATTCCAATTCGCGTTGTTGTCGAAAGTTTGAAATTTAATGTGGATTGGAATCAAGCTGATCAAAGCGTTCGAATAAAGCAAGATGCTAAAGACATTACTTTAACTGTTAATAAACAAGAAGTCTTGATTGATGGAGAGCAAATTACGCTAATGGCTCCACCACAAGTGAAGAATAAATCAGTTGTAGTACCTCTTCGATTTGTAAGTGAACAAATGGGGCTCTTAGTAAGTTGGGATAATATATATAAGACTGTATATCTGACAAGTCCTGTACCTGAATCTGTTACGGATATCGACTCTGAAGTCGTATTGGAAGATTCAGATTTAACGTATGATGGTGCAACACAGCCAAATTCATCTAGTGCAGGCAACAGTACTGGAAATCAAGTAAAGAGTATAGAATTTGTTAATAATCAACTAATCATCGCTACAGTAGGTGATATTAAACCCAATGCTTTCACGTTGACCGGTAATGATCGAATTGTGGTGGACTTACCAAATACTACTTTTTCAGATACATTTGGCTTGGAGAGCACATTACAAGGGTCATTAACTGCAGAGGCTCTTAGCATTAATCCTGATGTAACTGATGTAAGATATTCGTTTAGTCGGGATTCCAATATCGTTCGTGTCGTGATTGGACTAAGTGCGGCTCATAAGTATCAATTGAAGCAGGAATTGGGTTCAAATACCATTGTAATTGATTTAAATGCGACTGCAGAACAAGAAGTTCCTATGATTGATACAGGACGTAAGGTTGTCGTGATTGATCCGGGACATGGCGGAACAGATCCGGGAGCAACAAGTATAACGAAGAAGAAAGAGAAAGACTTTAATTTGGCCGTTGCTTTGAAAGTGCAACAGATTCTTCTTAAAGAACCGAATATTGATGTCGTGATGACAAGAGATAGTGACGTATACCCTACTTTATCTAAGCGTGTAGAACAAGCCAATCAATTAAATGCAGATGTATTCGTATCTATACATGCGAATAGCAATACATCTTCGAAGCCTAACGGAACTGAAACTTTTTACTATCAACGTAGTGATAGTAAAGAGTTGGCAACCATCATTCATAAGTATTTAATTCAAGCTACAGGATTAAAGGATCGTGGTGTGACCGATAATAACTTCAAAGTAATCAGAGAGACTACGATGGCAGCTTCACTACTTGAGGTAGGCTTCTTAAGTAATAGTGGTGATGAGGCAATTCTGTTCACAGATGAATTGCAAAACCGAGTGGCGCAAGCTACAGCCAATGGAATCAAGGAGTATTTAAATACTCATATTGAACCAAGTAGTGTTTCTAATACGAATGAACTAATAACAGATGAGATATTAGAAAACATAATAGAAGTAGTTAAGTGATTTCCACCGGAGGATGTGCTTATATTGATTAAAAAAATGGGATGTATATTGATATTATCACTACTAATGATTGTTGGATTGGGATGTGGAGAGAAACCTCTTTCAGAAGCAGAGACTTTGCAGGATCCAATTGCTAATGAGGCCGAAGGTAGTTCAACAACAAATGGTACAACCTCTACCGTTAATGCTAACAATGGGATTGTAGTTGAGGTAGAAGATGAAGGAACACCTTCTAAAGAAGGTGTACCTGGAGTTGAAGATTCGATTTCAAGCGAGATCATTAAAGTGTATTACACGGATATGCAAGCAATGGAACTTATAGAGACAACAGAAGAAATTAACTTTTCAAATGATGAAGAAAAGTACATTGCTGCATTCAAGGCATTGCAGAGTAGTAAGAGTTCTGAATTCATTCCTTTATGGGAAAAGATAGAATTGAAGACCTTGAAGTTCAACAATGGTGATATGGTGATTGATATTCATATGCCAGACGAGGCTAGATTAGGATCAGGCGGAGAACAATTTGCGCTCACTGCCCTAACTTCAACGCTATTTCAATTTGAAGAAGTAAACAGTATTGATCTGCTAGTAGATGGGCAGTCTGTCGAGAGTCTCATGGGGCATGTTGATCTATTACATCCAATGTTACGTGAGGATGTATTACAGTAGGAATTTGATAGATAAGAAGAGAGAACCTGATGGCAAAATAGCTATCAGGTTCTTTGCCATTCTAGTCAAGTGAAGGTTATTGGAAAGTAAGGGGGCTTTTTATCGAAAAAGGAATATATTCGCAACTTTTAGTATAAAAATACGTCTAATAATTGTTCGAAGAAAGGATGTGAGATCGAAATCGAATAGTTTGGTATGACAAAAATTTTAGAATGGTAGGGTGAATGATGAAGAAATTTAGCTTTCTATTGTTAATTATCATCTTTGTTATGGCATTTCCGAACAAGGGACAAGCAGCTTCAGAACATTCAAATGTGTTTTTGGACGGTAAGGAACTTATTTTTACAACAGATGTACAAATTGAGAATGTGAATAACAATATCATGATTCCAATTCGTGTGGTCGCAGAGAATCTAGGATTTGAAGTCATATGGGGGCAACAAGATCACACGGTAACTATAAAAGAAAATAGTAAATTAATAAAATTAAAAGTTGATGATAAAAAAGCATGGGTTAATAGCCAAAGTACAATCTTGTCGACCGCACCATTTGCGAAATCTAATACTGTCTTCGTACCTATACGATTCGTGAGTGAGCAGATGGGAATTCAAGTGAATTGGGATAATATCTCGAAGAAAGTATATTTGATATCTCCTACTAATGTTGAGAAGCCAGCAGTAGATGAACTAGCAGCTATCAATGGGATGGATTTTAGTAATAATCGCTTAATGATTTCATTGACCGAGAATGTAGAACCAAAGGTGTCTGTATTGAACTCTCCTGATCGAATTGTCGTTGATATTCCTTATGCTCAGTTCTCGGATACATTTGGAGAAAATCAACAACTAGATATACATTCACAGGGCAGTTTTGATATTATTGGGTATTCAGATATTTCGAAAGTCAGATATTCATTATTTAGTAATACCCCATCTACAGTAAGGGTTGTTCTAGATTTGAACTACGCCAAATCTTATTCGCTATATTCTGAAGGTAACACTTTCGTTGTTGATTTGAATGGGAAGGATGTAAATCCGGTTGTTCCTGTTGATGATGGTAAGAATATCGTAGTTATCGATGCAGGTCATGGTAATCAAGATCCTGGAGCACTTGGTGTAACTAAGAAAAAGGAAAAAGATTTCAATCTTGCCATTGCGTTAAAAGTTAAGAAGTTAATGCAGAATGAACCTAACATTGATGTCGTATTAACGCGAAATGATGATACTTTCTTAGAATTAAAAGAACGTGTAAAAATTGCTAATGACTTGAACGCAGATGTATTTGTATCTATACACGCGAATAGTTCAGGTTCTTCTGCAGCAACTGGAAGTGAGACATACTACAAAAACCAAAGTAGTATAGCATTTGCTAAGGTTATGCATAAGTACCTAGTTGAAGCAACAGGGTTGAAGGATCGAGGAGTTAAATACGGAAATTTCCATGTTATACGCGAAACGAAGATGGCCGCTGTTTTATTAGAAGCTGGTTATCTGAGTAATAAATCAGATGAAGCTGCACTCTTCACTCAAAGCTTACAAAATAGAGTTGCTCAAGGTATTGTAGATGGAATTAAAGAGTATCTCGAGATCGAATAAATATTTCCGATGCTAGTTTTGAAGAAGTATGCTCAAGAAGTTTATTCACAAAACTTGGATTATGCTTACGAAGAGAGTTTTCTCGAAGTATTCCATAAGAAGTAACGCTCAAAAACTTAAGATTATGCTTCCGATGTAGTTTATTCGAAGTATACCAAGAAGTAACGCTTATAAACTTTTAGGAGGAACAACATGAATAAAAAATGGTGGTGTACAGGGTTGCTTGTACTTGTCGTAGCGATTGGAACGGCTTGTGGTGATAAACCTCAGGTGCTGCCGGCAGATGAGCAAACAGGTGTAGTTCAGGTGCCAGATGAAAATGTACCGACAACGAACGCTTCAGGTGGAGTTAACAATAATGAGCCTCCTAAGGATTCAACTGTTGAACAATCACAAAAGGAAAATATTAAAGTCTATTATACTGATCCTCAAGCAATGGAATTACTAGAGTCTCAACAGGAGATCACGTTTAATGATGACATACAGAAATATCAAGCGTCATTTAAGGCCCTTCAGACCAGTGGTAGTGATGAACTTATACCATTATGGGGTAAGATTGAATTACTTACGATAGATTTCAGTGACGGGGCCTTAACGATTGATATTCATATGCCAGATGAGGCACGTCTAGGTTCAGGCGGTGAAATGTATGCTATTGAATCACTTCAGAACACATTTTTTCAATTTGAAGAAGTGAAATCTATCGAATTATTAGTCGATGGTGCTCAAATAGAGAGCCTGATGGGGCATGTTGAGTTAGAGCATCCTATGATGAAAAAGTAGATCGAAGCAGGAAATAGAGATTATCTGTCGAATAATAATTCATTCGAGGATCAATTTCCTAATCGCCTATGCAGCTTTAATAAGGACTATATATTGATCAGAGCGATTCACTTTGTGAATATATAGTTGCATCTAAATAGTTTTGCGTAATTATTAAATTGATTCATGTTTGATTAGTTGTTTTGAGAGAGGGGTAATATGATGCAATCCAAAAGTAGTCATTCTATAAGTTCAAAGAAAGTGGTATCTGCTATGCTTGCAAGTATAGTAGCTCTGAGTTCTGGGAGTATTGTTTTCGGAGATGAATCAACACCGGTAGTAAGCAGTACAGTAGCAGCAAGTAGTGGATCATTTAGTGATGTGAAAAGTAATTATGCTGAAAAGCATATTTACAAATTAGCAGCACAAGGCATACTTTTAGGTGATAAAGGTCTATTTAGACCCAATGATTATGTCACTCAACAAGAAGCTGTTACAATGGCGATCCGTTTTATGAATATTCAAGATCAAATCAATACGAATTCCGATGTCGTGTTGCCTGCTAACTTTACCGCAAATAGTTATTTTAAACCTTTTGTTGCATTGGCTTTAAAACAGAATCTATTGGATAAAACCGTTGAGACTGATGATACAACAACAAAAACGACTTGGGGCGAGAAAAGAGCCAGTCGTGAATGGATTACGGAATTATTAGTTAAAGCAATTGGTAAGGATAGTGAGGCAGTTGCTTTAGCCAATAATGCCACAACTTTTGTTGATAATAGCAAAATATCATCTTCTAAACTTGGATACGTGAACGCGGCAATCACAATGGGAATAACGAATGGTATAGAGGGTAATCGATTCGATCCACAAGGATCGGTTACACGTGCGCAACTTGCTACATTCTTTAGCCGTGGTGGAGCGTTTAGTGATGTTCAATATGCAAATGCTGCGGAGGGAATTGTTACTGGATTAACTGATAATTCAATCAGTTTATACGTTAATGGAAGTGTTCGTAATTTTACATTAGAGAATACAACAGCTTTTTATACCAAAACATTAGATACGAAGATTTCTTTATCTGACCTGAAGTTATATTCAAAAGTAATGATTGTTGGGGATAACGGCAAGGCATCCTATGTTGAAGTAACCGATCCAACAGAACAACTGGAGAGTATTGAAACAACTTTTGAACGGTTATTCCCGGGGAATTCATTGGGTGTATCCACTAATACATCATTTGAATCTTTCGTGTATAATTCCAATACGGTATTCCTTGATGAGAATGGTTTAGTAATTAAGCCCGAAGCAATTACTGCAGGAAGCCAAATCATTATTAAACGAGAGAATTTCACTGAGAATAAGAATCTCATTGTTGTTCAAGTAAAGACAGGAGTTGTGAATAAGACGGCTTCAGGTACGTTGGAAAGTGTGGATCCTACCAATAAGCTTATTGGAATAAAGAATATAGCAGGTACTATTGAAACTTATTCATGGGATGATTTCTCTAGATTTAGCTATCAAAATGAGATATTAATTCCTTCAGAATTATCATTAGGATCAGTAATCACTTATGAGATAGGTAACAATATCCTTCGATCCATTGTAGTGACTGAAGCTGTTGAACGTAAGGTTCGTGGAACACTTTATGAAATCGGATCAAGTGGCACAACTCTCACGTATACAAAAGAAACAGGTGGATTGGAAGTGCAGATGCTTTCAGAAAAACCAGAAATCGTGATCAGTGGTATTGATGAGCCACTTCTTGCTGATCTTTTAGCTGACCGTACTTCAGGGGATAAAGTTGAATTGACGCTCGATTCGAAGGAAGTAGTAACGAAGGTTGTTGTGCTTAGTAGACAAATGGAACAAAAACCAGGTTCAGCAGTTGTATCCTATGATAAGAAAACAAAACTATTGACGCTCCAAGATGCAAAAGGGAATCCTTTAGTAGTGACGTTAGATAGTACAACAAAGTTAACATATAATACGACAACACCAACATTAACTGGAATGGAAGCACTTCTAACGAACGGGCGCGTGGTAAACCTTACTTATATCAGTAATCGTGCATTGTCGCTTGATGTTGTGTATAAGTATGATGGAACTTTAACCGCATTGGATACAATTGCTAGGAAAGTAACGATTAAAGTTGCAGGAGGACAGAGCATTACTCTTCCATATGGTACAATTTCGATAGAGAAGTATGGTAAGGGTTATCTCAATATGCTAGATCTTAGTATTGGCAATGAAGTTTCACTTGTACTTTCGGACGATCAAGCTATTGTGCAAAGAATTCTCGTGAAGTCAGTTGCTCAGTATGTAGTAGATACGGTTAACTCTACAAGTAATTTTATTACAGTGAAATCAGGAATTGGTTCGACTACTATATATTTAAACTATGCTAACGTGATTAATGATACCGGTCAAGCAATAAAGGCATCAGATCTAAAAGCTGGACAAGTCATAAATGTTCATTTCATGGGCAATACTGCTAAAACAGCTCAACTAATCAAGCTGATTACAGGAGAAGTTGTCTCTGTTGATACGGCGAATGGTAATATTACGGTTAAAAATTATTCAGGTGGTACAGAAGTCTATAAAGTTGAGGGTGCTCTTAAACTACTTCGTACAGGTAGTGTGAGTACGGTTTTGAATGGTTTACTTGTAGGTGATCGCGTTGAAATTCGCAAGGATGTGGATGGAACTACAAACATTAACGTTCTAAGTTCACTCAATCATACTTATTGGAAATATACGAGTTCACCTAACGAATTGTTCGTGAAGCGAAAATATTCAGATGAGAAATATCGATTTGTTTTATCACCAACCGCATATATTCACCAAGGTGACACGACTTTACCCGTGCAATCTCTCAAAGAAAATGATAATATTGTACTGTATTTTAATAATGATGTCATTGTGGAAATACAGAAACAATAAACTGTTTTTGGGAGTGTCATGAAATACACCGTCTTGATACGGGGAGTACTTCCTGGATCAAGACGTTTTTATGGCAGGAGGTAATCATCGTGGTAGCTGCAACCGTACGACATATATTGGACACAATGGGGAATATGTTTCCTGAAGCGCATTGTGAATTGATTCATAGCAATGCGTTCGAATTGACGATTGCTGTGCTCTTGTCTGCTCAATGTACAGATGAGACTGTTAATAAGGTTACGAAGGATCTGTTCCAAAAGTATAGATCACCTCAAGACTATATCGATGTTCCACTTGAAGAATTGGAACAGGATATTCGGCGAATTGGACTTTTTCGTAATAAGGCCAAGCATATTCAGAGTTTATGTAGAATGGTAATAGATCAATTTGAAGGTGATGTTCCTAGAACACATGAGCAATTGGTGCTACTTCCTGGGGTTGGTCGTAAGACGGCAAATGTGGTCGTGTCTAACGCATTTGAAATTCCTGCCATAGCGGTTGATACACATGTGGAACGGGTGGCCAAGCGTCTAGGATTGGCTGGATGGAATGACTCGGTGCTTGAAGTTGAAAAGAAGCTCATGAAAAAGATTCCACGTGATGAGTGGACTGAAACACATCACCGACTTATTTTTTTTGGACGTTATCATTGTAAAGCACAAAATCCACAGTGTGAGGTCTGCCCACTGCTTGATGTATGTCGTGAAGGCAAAAAACGTATGAAGATGACCCAAAACAGGAAAGATAAAAAGAATATTGGATAGTGACATTAGAGATGGAGAAGGATGGGATTTAGATGAAATGTATTTCCGTATATACAAACAATTTTGAACAATTTTCCGATATTTTCGAGACGATTGTTGATGCTGAATTTGCAGAGAATGAAGAGAAGGAAGTGGAGGGCATCACGGTCAGCCACTCCGGAGAAGTACCAGAACATTATTTCGAACGTATGTCACAGAAACCAGAAGTTGTAGTTATGAGAGATAAATCACGTGGTGTGACGATTCTCCAACATGGTTCTGTATTTGAAATATTGATTCCTGATCTAGAGGGTGCTGTTCTTTAATAGTTAAAGCGGTACTTACAAACGAATAAAAAAATAAAACCGGAGAATATTCTTCGGTTTTATTTTTTTGTGTCATTAAACGGGGACAAAGGATTTCCCAAAAGGATATGAAATGTTAAGATATAGATATTTCAATGAAAATGATCACAATGGTTGATTGAAGTATTCTACCATATATATGGAGATCAGTATGTTCATAAGGGAGCGAATTTGTTCATGGTGGTAGGAACACAAAATAATATTAAAAATGGATTAGAACAATTGGAAACGCTTCATCATAAGTTATCCGCTTGGGGAGATTGGAAAAGTAGTCAAGCGATCAATGATCTCATGCGTAAGAAAAGAGCTGGGGAATTTACAATTGCAGTGTGTGGTCATTTCTCAGCGGGAAAATCAAGTCTAATTAATAAGTTATGTGGAATGACTATTTTACCTTCTGGTCCAGTTCCTACAAGTGCTAATGTTGTCATGATTCGCAATGGAGTTTCTCATGCAATCATATATCCTGCCGTTCCAACGGATGTAGATGCTAGTCATGAAGAACTAATGCCACTTGAAGTATCAACAACACAACTTGATGATTATTGTAAGAACGGTGGTGAATATTCTTCGATCGAGGTATGGGATCATATTCCTTTTCTAGGTGCAAATACTGTGCTAATGGACACACCCGGAGTGGACTCTACAGATGATGGACATCAGAAGGCTACTCACTCAGCACTTCATTTAGCGGATGTTGTTCTATATGTGATGGATTATAACCATGTTCAATCAGAGAATAACTTAATGTTTGCGAAGAGTCTATCTGATTGGGGTAAACCTTTGTATTTGATTGTGAATCAAATCGATAAACATCAAGAGCATGAGTTATCTTTTCTAGGGTATCATGAAGAAGTGGTCACAGCCTTTGAACGTTGGCAGGTGGCTTATGAAGGGATTCTGTATAATTCTTTGAAGGAAATGAATCATCCATATAATCAGCATGATCGATTGAAGTCATTAATAACTGATTTAATTGTTCAGAGAGAAGTATTAGTGGATTATAGTGTTTCTTGTTCGGTTCAACATGTGGCTGAAGAGCATTTAGAACAATATACACAATCACTAGATATGGAGAAAGAGAGTCTGTTGGAGGAACTAGGAGGAGAAGAGTGGTTAGGTCAGATTGAGGCTCAGAAAGCTTCCTTGGAACTTGAGCAGACACATCTTGAGGGAGCGTCACAAAATGAACGAGAATTAATACGTATTGAGTTGAATAAATTGTTAGACAATTCAAACTTAATGCCAGCTGAGATGAGAGAACTAGCACAGCTTTATTTAGAGAGCCGTAGACCTGGATTTAAGAAAGGGTTATGGCTTGTAGGAAATAAGACGCTTGTCGAGCAAGAACAAAGGAAGAATCAATTTCTCAACCATCTGGGAGAACGAGTAGCATCACAGGTAGAATATCATGTTCGCCATTTGATATCTGAATGGGCAGCGAAACATGATCTATGGAGTGTGGAATGGCAAAAGAAACTGGATTTATTCATCCCTTCCATAGATGAGGCGATGGTGTCCAATGCATATCAAAATGAGGCTACGCTATCTGGCGAGTATGTTTTGAATTATTGTACTACTGTGTCTGAACTGATTAAGAGTCACTATCGTCGTAGAGTGACGGAGTTCCACGAGCAGCTTCTGCTGCTGCTCGAGGAGGCTGCTGCGCGCGAGCTGCAGCAATTACGGGCCCGCATGGCCGACCTGCAGCAGCAGTCGGCCGCTTCCTCCCGCTATGCAGCATTGCTGCGGGAGGAAGCAGCGCATGCGGCAGCTCTAGCGGAGCTGCTGCCGCCGCGCCAAGCCCTCACCCCCGGCATCCTGCCGGTGGTGGGGCCCCTACGGCCGCCCGCCCCGGCGGTGGCGGCTTCCGCACTTTTGGGCGCGCTTCGCGTCGCGCCCGCGCTCGCCCCGCCACCGCGAAGCGGCGGGGCAACTGGCGGCGCTGCCGGAGGCCGCCGCCAGCGCTTAGCAGATGCGGCCGCGCAACTGCAAGGCGCTGCCGCACTGCTCGGGCAGTACCCCGCGATGGCAACGGCCGCGCGGGGGATTACTGAACGTGCCGCCGCGCTACATAGCGGCACGTTCACACTGGCGCTGTTCGGTGCCTTCAGCGCCGGCAAGTCATCCTTCGCCAACGCCTTGCTCGGCGAAGATGTATTGCCCGTATCGCCGCATCCTACCACCGCAGCGATCAATCGTATTCTCGCGCCTCAAGGCGAGATGAAACATGGTACGGCGCATGTTATCATGAAATCTCGTGAATCATGGATGGAAGATTTAAGGATATCATTCGAAATCCTTCATCTCGGGACACCAGATCCATTGGATTGGTGTCAGACTGTAAATCATATCACTTCTGATGGAATCCATCCTGCTGGATTACCACATTATACTTTTCTAAAAGCGGCTAGTGCCGGATGGAAAGATGCTGAGAAACGGTTAGGTTCAGTTCAATCTGTTGATCTTGCACAGTATCGAGCTTTTGTGGCAGATGAGAGCAAATCATGTTTTGTGGAGCGGATCGATTTATTCTACAGTTGCGATCTAACGGAACAAGGAATTATTCTCGTGGATACACCAGGAGCAGATTCTCTGCATGCACGTCATACAGGTGTGACTTTTCAATATATGAAATATGCGGATGCGATCGTGTTTGTCACGTATTACAATCATGCCTTTACTAAAGGAGACAGACAATTTCTATCCCAATTAGGGAGAGTGAAAGATAGCTTCGCACTGGATAAGATGTATTTCATTATTAATGCTTCAGACTTGGCTGGCTCTAGTGATGAGTTAGAGCAAGTGAAGGAACATGTGAAATTAAATTTGCGGAGTAGTGGTATTGGTTCCCCACATATTTATGCTTTATCCAGTATGCAAGCATTGAAGGGGAAGATCAGTGGTGATGATTCATTACAACTGCATTCAGGATTTACGGCTTTTGAGAACTCCTTGAATGATTTCGCAGGGAAAGAGCTGCCTGGATTATCCATCCAAGCAGCCAGACAGGAGATTACCTCAGCACGAATGCGTGCAGATGAGTGGGATCGTATATCACGACAAGATGAGGTTACCAGAGGGGTACAACGTCAGGAGTTAGCTAAGACATGGATCGATGCAAGTAGATTATTAAGTCAGTTTGAGAAGATGGAAGGCGTCGAGAAGGACATCGAACAAGAAACGAAAGAATTGCTATTTCATGTGCGACAACGGATCTATTATCGCATAGGGACATTCTTTCAAGAATCCTTTCACCCATCCGTACTTCGTGATGGAGCTGGTTCTTTGAAAGAAATCTACATGGATTGTGGTCGTGAGTTAGAACAAATCTTATTAAGAGAGATTGACCAAGAAGTATGGGCTACCACCTTGAGACTTGAGTTGCAGTCAAAAAAGATTCTAGATGAAGCAGCGAGTCGCTTAAGCGAACAACTCCAAGAACTAGATGAAGGTATATTGTTAACTAACCTAAAGGAAGTTAAGGATTGGGAACTTCCTAATATCCAAGCAAGTCATTTTCATCAATCTATGGATTGGCAAGCAGTATGGCATATTTTCAAGTCACCAAAAGCATTCTTTGAAGGGAAGGGTCGAGAGAAACTACGTCATGATATTGAACCAACATTGAAAGAGGCGATCGCAGAAGTTGTTCAATCACGACAACAATATTTAGCTAACTTTTATAATACGGAATTTCAGCAGGCTCTTCATCGTCGAGGTTCTGTACTCAGCGAACAATTACAGGAAAGTTATAATGTGATGGAAGAGACGTTGCAAGGAGCAGATTCTCTTGGTCAATGGCAAGAATTAAGTAAGAATTTGATCATATTCGAGCAAGTCATGAATGACTTAACTAGATAAATAGAAGGAATAAGGAAGCGCTTTTATGGCGTTTCCTTTCTTTTGTTCAAATTAGTTAGGAATATGAAGGAAACTGGAACATTTAATAAGTAAATATTGATTATTTGGTGCAATTGGCAGAAGGATCCGAAACGGGGCTAATTATGATGATGTTTGGCCTTTGCTCGCTTCCGAGGACGGTGTTAAACTTCATTAATGTTCACAAATTTATAAATGTATGATATGGAGCTTACGCATCTAAAGGAGGAGAAACATGAATGTACTAAGGCAACTGCAGAGCTTCTTCTGGGACAAAAGAAAGTTCTTGTACTTATCGATCTTTGCATTGGCCATTGCAACTGCGCTAGGTTTAGTAACGCCCATACTACTTAGCAGATTGATTGATGACGCGATTGTACCTAAGCAGTTCGACAAAGTTCCGATGCTTGCTATTAGTGTCATACTTGTCGTAATCGCAAAGGCGCTCATGCAATTTGTGAGTGGAACATTAGGAGGTAGATTGGGGAATCATTTAGCATATCGTTTACGAAATGCATGTTATGAGAAATTGCAATATCTATCTTTTCGTTATTATGATACTGCCAAGACAGGGGATCTTATGTCTCGTCTAACGGGGGATCTAGAAGCCATTCGTAACTTTATTGGATTCGGATTAGCACAAATGATGAACACTGGGTTAATGGTGTTATTTGGTTCTATAATGATGTTCTCCATTAACTGGCAGCTCACACTATGCACAATGGTAAGCGTTCCCTTTTTAATCGTTGTAGCATTGAGATTTGAAGGGAAAATCCATCCTGCATTCCGAGAAATGCGTTTAGCACTAAGTTCTCTGACTACTGCCGTACAAGAGAATGTTACCGGAGTTAGAACGGTGAAATCTTTTGCGCGTGAGCCACATGAAGTTGAGAAATTTTCCATTCGTAATGAACGGTATAAGACGAACCAAATCTTTACTTCTACCTTATGGAGTCATTTTTTCCCGCTCATGGAGTTCCTAGCTTCAATTAGTGTAGTCTTACTGCTAACGGTCGGGGGAACTTTTGTTATTAACGGAACACTCTCATTAGGAGAATTGGTTGCATTCTTCAGTTTGATCTGGTACATAATCGGTCCTATGTGGAATATTGGATTCCTAATTAACAACTATACTCAGTCTGAGGCATCAGGCGAGCGTGTATTAGAATTACTTAACCATCCAATAGATGTTAAAGACCGCGAAGATGCAAAAGAGTTGAAGTCAGAAGATGTACAGGGACATATTACGTTTGATCATGTTACCTTTGCCTATGGAAATGCAGTACCAGCAGTAAAAGATATTAATTTTGATGCTCCATCAGGTTCGGTCATTGGATTCCTCGGTGGAACGGGTTCAGGTAAATCAACGATCATTCAATTATTGATGCATGCTTATAACGTGAATGAAGGAAATATTAAGCTTGACGGAATAGATATACGTGATATTACAGTTTATAGTCTGCGGAACCAGATTGCTTCTGTGTTTCAAGAAACTTTCCTATTCTCATCAAGCATTCAGAATAATATCTCATATGGGTTGAAGAATGTTTCTATGGACGAAATTATTCGCGCAGCAGAGTTAGCGAAAGCTCATGAGTTTATTATGGAAATGCCTGATGGTTATAATACGATTGTTGGAGAACGTGGAATGGGGCTTTCAGGTGGTCAGAAGCAACGTATTGCTATTGCTCGCGCTCTATTAAAGAATCCTAAGATTCTCATTCTAGATGATGCAACAAGTGCGGTTGATATGGAAACAGAACATGAGATTCAGTCCGGATTCCAAGAAGTTATGAAAGGGCGTACAACATTTATTATTGCCCATCGTATTTCATCACTGCGGCATGCGGATGAAATTCTAGTGTTAGATGAAGGTAAGGTTGTACAAAGAGGTAAACATGAATATTTAATTAGTGTACCGGGCCCTTATCAAGATGTTTACCAAATCCAGTACGCTGACCATATCTCCCGAATACCCGGGGAAGCAGAAAAGCAGGTGAGATCATGAGTACAGTCACCAATGGAGGAATTGAGAAAGAACAAATGAAGGAACCAAATGCCATCAAAAAAGGTGGAGCAAGGTTCGTCTATCAGGATGATGACATCATTGATAAAGCATTTGATTGGGGTCAATTCCGCAGATTGTTTGCATATATGAAACCATATGCGAAACAATTGTTACCGCTGATTGGTTTAATGATGGTTCTAGGAACGATCACGAAATTGACAGTGCCTTTTTTGACCAGTTTGGCGATCGATAAAGCAATTTCATCTGCTAGCCCTAGTCTAAAGATGTTATACATGCTTGCTGCAGCGATACTAGTATTATATGTTGTTCAGTGGATAGCTTCATCTTATCGTATTAAGTATATGAATATTATTGGACAGCGAGTTATTTTTGATCTACGTGCCGACTTATTTAAGCATATTCAAAAGCTATCATTTAATTTCTTTGATAAAAGACCTGCAGGTTCCATCCTAGTTCGAGTAACGAATGATGTGAATTCATTACAGGAGCTCTTTACAAATGGTGTCGTAAATTTAATGATTGATTGCGTTCAGCTCGTAGGGATCATGGTTATTTTATTACTGATTAACTTCAAGCTAGGTCTTGCAGTAATCATAACCGTACCGATTATGTTCTTTATTTCAACGAAATTAAGAGTGAAGATCAGGGGCGCTTGGCAGGAAGTTCGGATGAAAGGATCTCGGATCAATTCACATCTAAATGAATCGATTCAGGGGATTCGTGTTACTCAAGCCTATACGCAAGAACAAGAGAACATGGAATTCTTCGATACGATGAACAAAGATGCGAAGAAGTCATGGGATAGAGCAACAACGATGAACCAAGGGTTCGGTCCGTTGATAGAAATTACAGGTGGATTCGGTACATTGATTCTATTCTGGCTCGGTGCTTACTTAATCCAACAAGGTGAACTAACAATTGGTTTGCTAGTAGCTTTCTCAAGTTATGTAGGTAACTTCTGGGATCCAATTAATCGTCTAGGTCAGATGTATAATCAGTTATTAGTTGCAATGGCTTCTTCGGAACGTATTTTCGAATTTATGGATGAGAAACCTAACATTGACGATAAGTCTAATGCTATTTCACTTCCTCAAATTAAAGGGGATATTGAACTTAAGAAAGTCATATTCGAGTATGAAAAAGGTCGTCAAGCACTGAAAGGCATCGACTTAAATGTTGAAGCAGGTCAGACGATTGCATTAGTGGGGCATACGGGATCTGGAAAAAGTACGATTATCAACTTGTTGAGTCGCTTTTATGATATTTCGGATGGACAGATCACCATTGACGGATATGATATCCGTGATGTGAAGGTGGAAAGTTTACGAAGTCAGATCGGGATCGTCTTGCAAGATACCTTCATATTCTCAGGTACGATTCGAGATAACATTCGATTCGGTCGGTTGGACGCGAAGGATGAAGAAGTTGAAGCTGTAGCCAAAGCAGTAAATGCACATGATTTCATTCAAAATTTACCACAAGGATATGATACAGAAGTAGAAGAACGTGGGAATATCCTATCTATGGGACAACGTCAACTTTTATCATTCGCCAGAGCATTACTTGCTAATCCACGCATCCTCATATTGGATGAAGCAACAGCAAGCATTGATACGGAGACAGAATTAAAGATCAAAGAAGCATTGAAAGTTCTACTTCAAGGCAGAACATCATTTATTGTTGCGCATAGACTGTCAACAATACGGCATGCGGATAAGATTGTGGTTCTGGATCATGGCGAAATTATGGAAGAAGGAAATCACGCTGAATTGATCCAACAAAAAGGAATCTATAATGGTCTTATCGAAGCGCAATTTCGATTTATTTAAAGTGGATTTGAATAATCGACATGTTTTCGTGAGAATGTCACAATTTTATGTAAGAATTTGCTGAAAAATAGTGGAGTGCTCTTGCAATCTGCTTGCGAATCCCCGAGAATAGATATGAAAGATCTATGGGGGGGATGGCAAGTGGTGTGGGGTGCTCCTTTTTCTGCGAATTCCAGAAAAATGTTGCTGCTGGGCAGTGGAGAATTAGGAAAAGAAGTGGTTCTTGAAGCTCAACGTTTGGGAATTGAGACCATTGCCGTGGACCGCTATAAAGATGCTCCTGCAATGCAGGTAGCCCACAGGTCGCATGTGATTGATATGCTTGATGGAGAAGCATTGAAAAGGATTATAAGACTAGAACAACCAGATGTAATCGTTCCAGAGATTGAAGCTATTGCAACCCATGCACTACTAGAGCTCGAGAATGAAGGATTTCATGTGGTTCCAACTGCGCGTGCTGCTCGACTTACGATGGATCGCGAAGGGATTCGTCGTCTGGCATCAGAGACTCTTCATTTACCAACGGCTGGTTATCGCTTTGCGGATAATCTGGATGAACTGAAAGCAGCTGTTATGGAATTAGGCACACCATGTGTGGTGAAACCTATTATGAGTTCATCGGGGAAAGGTCAGAGTGTTTGCCGTACCCCAGATGATGTAGAATCATGTTGGACTACAGCTTTAGAAGGTGGACGAGCTAAAAACACACGGGTAATTATTGAGTCTTTTGTTGATTTTGAGAGTGAAATTACGCTTCTTACTGTACGTTCTGTATCGGGAACGCTGTTCTGCCCACCAATCGGCCATATACAGAGAGATGGCGATTATGTGGAGTCTTGGCAACCCCATCAGATGAGTGAAGCACAATTGAAACAATCACAAGTTGTTGCAAAAGCAATAACGGATGAATTGGGAGGATACGGCATTTTCGGAGTGGAATTATTCTTAACTTCAGATGGCGTCCTCTTTAGTGAGGTCTCACCACGTCCTCATGATACCGGTATGGTAACCATGGTGACTCAAGATTTATCAGAGTTTGCATTACACGTAAGAGCTATTCTGGGATTACCAATCGAACAGGTACAACTTCTATCAACTGGTGCATCTGCAACATTGAAATCTTCAGGTTATAGTTCTAATTATGTTGTAAGTGGAGTTGCTCAAGCACTCTCACTACCTCGTACTCAAGTTAGGATTTTCGGTAAAGGGGAAGCGAAGCCAGGAAGAAGAATGGCTGTTGCTTTGAGTACAGCTGATCATATTGACATTGCACGAGCAAATGCGAAGCATGCTGCCAGTCTTTTGAAAGTGGAGGTATTTGACCATGAATAGTAGTCTTTCTACGCCAACGTTGTGTATACGTAATTTTAAATGGGATGATTTGGAACGCCTTACTGCATTAATGAGAGAATTGAATTACCCTACAACATTAGCGGTGATGAAAGAACGGATGGAAGAAATGGAATCCAGTCCTTTGCATTGTACCCTGATTGCTGAAGTCAATGACAAAGTTGTGGGTGAAATAAGCCTTCGCAATGTTGTAAGTTATGCTAATGCTGAACCATCAACACAAATCACCTCGATTGTGGTAGATAAAGATTACCATGGCCAAGGTATTGGTAAGAGATTAGTTCGTAACGCAGAAGAATGGAGTAAGAGTAATGGGAGCAAACTTCTATTTCTTAAGAGTGGAAATCGCGTAGAACGCGCTCCTGCACGATCATTTTATAAACACATTGGTTTTACTAATGTTGGGTACCTTTTTAGTAAATCATTGTAGACAGATCGTTATATAAGAATGGTTACTATATTAGAGTGGGTGGTCCAAGTCATGTCTATGGCTTTGAGGATACTCACTTTTTTTCTATATTAGAATGTGAAAATGATGGTTTACACCGACATAGGATTTGATATACAATACCTGCATCTGATCGAAAGTTAATTATTTTCACTTACTTATGTAACCGTTTTCAAATTATTAGCGAGGAATGATTGAGATGTATAAGCTTATTCTAGTAGATGACGAAGAAGACGTAAGAGAAGGATTGCTTGATGAAATATCATGGGAAGAGCATGGTTTCGAAGTGCTGGATAAGGCGGAGAATGGTCGAGAAGCGATAGAATTGATTGAGAGATATCATCCTGATGTTGTCGTAACAGATATTCAAATGCCTTTTATGAATGGATTGGAGCTTGCGGAGTGGATCAGAATAAATGTTCCGAATACGAAAATTATTATATTAACCGGATTTGATGAATTTGAATACGCTCAAAAGGCGATTAAGATGCAGATTGATGAATATGTCCTAAAACCCTTTTCAGCCCAAGAATTAGTGGATGTATTGTTGAAAGTGAAAGGTATTCTGGATGAAGAATTGGCTGATCAAGCTAACTTACATAATTTGCTCCAACATTACCGTAAAAGTCTTCCGATTATGAAAGGAAAATTTCTATCTTCTCTTGTAACTAGACGACTGTCAATTGAAGAAATCAATGAAAAAAGCGTAAGTTACGAGCTTAACTTAAAAGCTTCATTATATATGGTATCTATCGTACGAGTGGATTATTTCAATGCTGAACTTCAACAGATGGTACATCCACCTATGCAATTGACATCACAAGAATCTTTAAAAGATACCAAAGATCGTCAATTACAATTATTCGCAGTATTTAATATTGCCAATGAGATCTGTCTCAAGCACAAGATCGGTGAAGTGTTTCTACATCATGATGATGTTGTTCTATTAATGATGATGGATGATCAGGATTTACATCCACAGAAGGAACTTCCAGAAATACTACAAATACTAGATGAAGTAAGACAGAATGTTGAGAAATATTTAAAGCTAACGGTAACTATTGGTGCTGGAACCATAACAAATAATCTTGAAAATATAAATTTTTCATATCATGATGCATTACAGGCTTTGGATTACCGTTTATTGTTGGGAAATAATCGCGTGATATGGATCGATGATGTGGAATCTAGAGCCGAACAATATAAACTTGAGCCCCTTCAATATGATGAATTGAATCAACAAATGTTAATTCGCTCGATCAAGGTGGGGACTGCGCAGGAAGTAAGACATATGGTAGAGACGCTTTTTGCGGGACAGGAGATGCTTCATCTCTCGGTTAAGGATTGTCATGTATATGTACTGGAGATTTTGACGTCTATTATGAAGATCGCTAAGGAGTTTCGGATGGAGTTAGATGAGTTGCTGGCATCGAAAGATTATTTCGCTGAGTTTACGAAGTTTAATAACTTGGATGAAGTCGAATGTTGGATTGCGGGTATTTGTGTGAAACTGATGAACCATATTTCTAAGGGAAGACAATCAAGCTACAACCAACTCGTAAATGACGCCAAAGCGTATATTGCTATTCATTATCAAGAGAATGATATCTCCATTAATACGGTTTGTAAGCATCTACATATTAGTACGGGATATTTCAGTGGTATTTTTAAGAAAGAAGTAAAAATGACATTTGTGAATTACTTAATGCATTTACGTATGGAGCAAGCGAAGGACTTATTACGTTCTAGTCAGTTGCGTACTTTTGAAATAGCCGAGCAGGTAGGATTTATCGATCCTAATTATTTCAGTTTTTGTTTTCGAAAGAGGTTTGGCATCTCTCCTAAAGAATACCGGAATAATATAGGAGAGGCGGTAACGAGTGAAGACTAAATCGAAAGTGCCACTATCGTTTAATTGGAGGAGTATACAGGTCATTATTACGATATCATTTACAATGATAACGATCATCGTAGTTCTTCTAGTTAGTCTTCTTCTCTATAATAAATTCGCCAAATCAGCGGAAGATAATGCATTTTTGAACATACAACAGATTATTGATCAAGTGAATTCACACTTGGAATTGTATATTAAAGGAACTCAGGATATCTATGAAGTGGTTGAACAACAGATTGACCAAACGGATCAGATTTCGGATTCTTTGTTGAAAGAACAATTGAAGATTCTGCTTCGTACGCGTGAAGATCTGGTCAGTGTAGCCTTATTTACACCCGAAGGTAATATGGTACTTGATGTCCCAAATGCAGTCATGCGTAAAAACACGCAATTAACGGAGCAAAGCTGGTTCCAAAGTGCACTTAAAGAGTCGGAGGAAATATCATTCTCGCAACCACATATTCAGAACTTATATAAAGGTCAGTATAAATGGGTTGTGTCCCTAAGTAAGATGATTACCTATAAATCTGATGGGGTTATTAAGAAGGGGATTTTGCTGGTCGATGTTAACTTTCGGACGATAGATGAACTCAGTAGTAAAGTTACTCTAGGTAAAAAAGGTTACGCATATATTATCGATTCGGCTGGAAATATCATCTATCATCCACAACAGCAGTTAATTTATGCTGGGCTAAAATATGAGAATATAGAACCTGTATTTGAATATGCATACGGAAGTTACTTAGATACATCTACACCTGAGCAACGTTATATTACCGTGAGAACAGCGAAACCGATCGATTGGAAAATTGTTGGCGTGGCCTATCCAGATGAAATTGTCACTACTAAGAGTGATCTTCAAGTCTTTATTTTCTGGTTTTTATCCCTTGTTATTATTGTCGTCTTGGTGGTCTCGATCTTTGTATCTGCTAAGATATCCCAGCCCATTCGTAGGCTAGAGAAAGCCGTCAAATTGGTTGGACAAGGTGACTTCAATACACCTATAGATGTGAAAGGTGCTTATGAAGTTGAGCAGTTATCCAAAAGATTTAACTTTATGTTAAGGCGTATTCGTCAATTGATGGGACAGATTATTCATGAACAGGAAGCTAAGCGCAAGAGTGAGTTAGATGTACTTCAAGCACAGATTAACCCACATTTTCTATACAACACATTGAATTCTGTGATTCGGCTGGTTGAGCGAGGGAAGAACGAAGATGTTGTAACAGCCATCACCTCTTTATCTAAGTTCTTTCGGATTAGTCTTAGCAAGGGGAAGAATGTGATTACGGTTGAGGAAGAACTAGAGCATGTTCGTAATTATCTGATTATTCAAAAAATAAGATATAAGAGTAAGTTCAATTATACGATGGAAGTTCAAAAAGAAGCTTTAACTTGCACTACATTGAAGCTAATCGTTCAGCCCATTGTTGAAAACGCAATTTATCATGGGATTGAACTCATGCCTGATGAAGGAAGTATACGAATTGCAGTTAAGCTTGAGGATGAGAAGATCATGATTTCGGTTACGGATAATGGACTAGGAATGACTACACAAGTGATGGAACAGCTATTAACCATTGGCGTGAAGAATTCAAATGGTTCTGGTGTTGGTGTGAAAAATGTACATGAACGTATCCAACTTTATTATGGTAAAGGTTATGGTTTAACTTTTCAGAGTGAATTAGAAGAAGGAACAACAGTCACGATTACGATACCTGTCATGAAGAATGGGATGGATGTTGCAGTAGAAGGAGGGGCTCTATGAATAGAATCCTAAAAAGAATGATGTTACTTATGGCACTTTTGTCATTAGTATTAGTTTCTTGTGCAGAAGTTCCTTCAAGTTTACGTAAGACAGATTCCGATCGTAAAGTGAGTATGATCGTGAAGATGAATAGTGGTTCATTCTGGAACACTGTAAAGATGGGGGCAGAAGTGGCTGCTAAAGAGTACAATGTTGAGCTTACATTTACGGGTCCCGACAGTGAGAATGACATCGAAGGACAAATAACATTGGTGGAAGATGCTATCCAGAATAAGGCGGACGCTATTATTTTATCTGCTAGCGATTATATGAGATTGGCACAAGTAACAGATACAGCCTCTCATCATAAAATACCCGTTATTTCTATGGATACAGAGGTTGCATCCGCACGGGTGAAGAGTTTCGTAGGTACCAATAATTATGAAGCAGGACAAAAAGCAGCAGAGAGATTAATAGAATTGATTGGTGGACGTGGTCAAGTGGGCCTTGTCAGTTTTGTTGAGGGAGCTCGTAATGCGAATGAAAGAGCATCAGGAATGTTGGATTATCTTGCTCGATTCCCGAATATCGACGTGGTAGATCTCGTCTATTGTGGTTCTGATGTGCAGCTTGCCGCGGAATTAACGCATGATATGCTAATCCAATATCCTGATTTAAGTGGCATTATTGCATTAAATGAAGTTGCGGGTATCGGAGTTTCCCAAGAAATTCAGAGACTTTCATTAGGTGGAGAGGTAAAGATTATTACTTTTGATAGTCCCCCAGAAGTGATTGAAATGATTCAAGAAGGGATTGTTCAGGCAACGGTTATTCAGAATCCATTCAGTAATGGATATTTGGCTGTTAAACATGCGGTAGATGCGATCGAGGGGATCCAAGTCCCTGAACGAGATGATACGGGCTCTAAATTGGTTGATCTTGATAATATGCTCTGGCCAGAAAACCAGAAACAATTGTTTCCATTTGTGAAGTGAAAGAACGTATGAGAATTTTTATATAAAGCATGAGGATTCTATATTTGGATATTCGTTCATTTGTATGATAATGAAAACGTAACCAAGAGGATAACAGTAATATAAGAAAAGTAATTGGGAGGTCAAATTAAATGAAAAAAGGGATTAAAAAGATTACACCCGTCTTGCTTGCAGGTGCGTTACTCGGTTCTGTTGTGGCTGGGTGCTCGAATGCCGAAGAAGGTGGAAAGTTGCCTCAGATCGGTGTTGCGATTTACAAGTTTGATGATACCTTCATGACAGGTGTTCGGAACTCTATTAAAAGTAATGCAGAAGGCAAGGCATCTGTAGAGATTGTAGATAGCCAGAATTCCCAACCTACTCAGAATGACAAAATTGACCTATTTATTACTAAGAAAACAAAAGCACTTTTGATTAATCCCGTAGATCGTACTGCAGCTGGTGTCATCATTGATAAAGCAAAAACTGCTGAAATCCCTGTTGTATTCCTTAACCGCGAACCTCTTCCGGAAGATATGAAGAAATGGGATAAAGTCTACTATGTAGGCGCAAAGGCTGAAGAATCAGGAACCATGTCAGGTGAACTCATTGTAGATTACTGGAAAGCACATCCAGAAGCGGACAAGAACAAAGATGGTGTTCTACAATATGTCATGCTAAAAGGCGAACCCGGCCATCAAGATGCTGAGTTACGTACGCAATATTCTATTGAAGCGATTGAAGCAGCCGGAATCAAAGTAGAAAAAGTTGCTGAAGACACAGCTATGTGGGATCGCGTAAAAGGTCAAGAAAAGATGGCTGCATTCTTAGGAGCCAACGGAGATAAGATCGAAGCTGTCCTTGCGAATAACGATGATATGGCTTTAGGAGCTATTGAAGCTTTAAAAGCAGCTGGTTATTTCAAAGGCGATAAATATATGCCAGTAGTAGGTGTTGATGCAACGGCACCTGCAACCGAAGCATTACAAGATGGAACGATGCTTGGAACAGTCCTCAATGATGCTAACAATCAAGGTAAAGCTTCACTCATGCTAGCTACATTGTTAGCTGATGGTGAGACACCTACGAATGATAATGTTGGATTCGAGATTACTGATAATCAATATGTGTGGATTAAATATAAGAAAATTACAAAAGACAACGTTGACGAAGCGAAATAAGAGATATCTACAGGGGAGCGGGATGGTTCACGATCATCCTGCTCTCTTAGATTCTCAAGAAAATAACATCATACAAAAGCGATGTACCTTGTTAGAGGTAACACATATGTGTGGGCAGGAGGAAGCGAAAATCATGGCTGAACATGAGTATTTGCTGGAAATGAGAGAAATTACAAAGGAATTTCCTGGAGTAAAAGCGTTGGATGGCGTTACACTTCAAGTTCGTCCTGGAACGGTTCATGCCCTTATGGGTGAGAATGGTGCAGGGAAATCAACGTTAATGAAATGTCTTTACGGTATTTATGAGTCAGATGCTGGTCAAATTTTTTTGGATGGCGAACAAGTATTTATTCATAATTCAAAAGACGCTCTAAATCAGGGTGTTTCAATGATTCATCAAGAACTACATCCGATTCCGTTTCGCAACGTGATGGAGAATATTTGGTTAGGACGGTTTCCGACAAAGGGATTCGGTCCCATCCAGTTTATTGATCACAAGAAGATGTATCAGGACACGGAAGCCCTATTTAAGGAACTTGATATTGACTTGAAACCTGACACTATTGTGGGCAAGTTGTCCGTTTCTAAAATTCAATCTATTGAAATCGCAAAAGCTGTCTCTTTCCATTCGAGGGTTATCGTGATGGATGAACCCACATCCTCGCTGACAAGCGTTGAAGTAGAACATTTATTCCGAATTATCCGGGACTTGAAGAAGCGGGGAGTAGCCATTATTTATATATCGCACAAAATGGAAGAGATTCTTCAAATCTCTGACGATGTTACGATCATGCGTGATGGTAACAAAATAGGTACATGGCCTGCAGCAGAACTAACGACAGATACGATCATATCGAAGATGGTAGGGCGTGACCTTACCAATCGGTTTCCTCCAAGAGATAATATTCCTGGTGATGTGATCATGAAAGTGAAAGAATTGACTTCGACGTCGTTGAAATCATTTAATAATATTTCATTTGATCTTCGTAAAGGAGAAATTCTAGGAATAGGTGGCTTGGTAGGTGCCCAGCGTACGGAGCTAATTGAGGCATTATTTGGACTACGTGAAATTGCTTCCGGCACCATTTCTTTAAATGGTAAGGAGGTCAAAATCCGCTCGGCTGAAGATGCTAAACGTGTGGGGATGGCATTACTTACAGAAGAACGACGTGCGACTGGCATTTTCTCAGTATTATCCGTCCATGAGAATGGAGCTATTGCTAATATGGATCGGTATCAGAAACCGTATCTGTTACTCGATGAGAAACGTAAGAAGAAAGAAGTCGATCAAATGGTCGAGAAACTACGTACAAAGACACCAACTACTCGCACACTTATGATGAATTTATCTGGTGGTAACCAGCAGAAGGTTCTATTGGCCAGATGGCTACTGACGGAGCCGGAAATATTGTTATTAGATGAACCAACACGTGGTATTGATGTTGGAGCAAAATATGAGATATATACCATAATTGCTGACTTAGCGAAACAAGGGAAAAGCATCATTATGATCTCTTCTGAGATGCCTGAACTGCTTGGGATGTCTGATCGGATTATGGTAATGTCCGAAGGCCGTCTAACCGGAATCGTTGAAGGAAATGTTGCCACGCAAGAACAAATTATGACTCTGGCCGCTCAGCACTAAGGCATTATCGAAGGGAGATTATTTATGAATACAAAAAGATTACAGGGTTTTGCTTCTCAGTATGCCATCTATATTGTCTTAGTGGTATTAATCATCGGAATCACAGCGTACAATCCAGCATTTCTATCTATTAATTCATTACGAGATGTATTGATACAATCATCCACACGTACGATTATTGCGCTGGGTGTGGCATTTATTCTCATTACAGCAGGAACGGATTTATCTGCAGGTCGAATCGTTGGTTTCACCGCAGTTATTGCGGCATCGATGTTACAGAAGGCAGAGTATGCAGCTCGTTTCTTCCCAGACCTTCCACAAATGAACTATATTATTCCTATTGTTATCGCCATTTTTGCTGGTCTCTTATGTGGACTTGTGAATGGTATTATAGTAGCTAAGCTCAATGTTCCGCCATTTATAGCAACATTGGGAACGATGGTTGCTGTGTATGGGGTTAACTCTCTATACTTCGATATGGAACCGAATAATTCTCAACCCATTGGTGGTCTTCGCCTTGACTTTACGAATCTGGGAACAGGTGCCATTGGTGAAGGAAAGTATTCTTTACCTTATATAGTATTGATCGCTATCTTTGTAGCATTCGTTGTCTGGGTCATCTTCAATAAAACGAAGCTAGGAAAAAATATGTATGCTATTGGTGGTAATATCCAAGCTGCGAAGGTATCTGGTATTAATGTGGCTAAATACTTAATCTATATTTATGCGATTGCTGGTGCCCTATATGGACTAGCAGGTGTACTAGAAGCTGCAAGAACAGGTGGAGCTACGAACAACTACGGAAATATGTACGAACTAGATGCGATTGCCGCATGTGTAGTTGGTGGAGTATCTACAACTGGTGGTATAGGAACAGTTCCTGGAGTTGTTGTCGGTGTACTCATCTTTACGATCATAAACTATGGTTTAACATTTATTGGGATCAGCCCATACTGGCAACTGATTATAAAGGGTCTCATTATCGTTGCTGCTGTTGCCTTTGATATGCGAAAATATGCAGCTAAGAAATAAGAATTAGGATTTTAGAAGATTAACCAAATAGAAGAGAAAATACCTTGTACAAACGCAGTGAAAATCTGTAGTTTGTATGAGGTTTTTCTGGTGTTTGTTTTTATAGAGTCAGTATTACCAATATTTGTGGGCTCCAAAATGAAATCTAGCATGTTACAATATGTTTGTTGGTGATGACAATTTTGTAACTATTTCGTCATACTTTTGCTAGAATAACAAAAACGATTTAAAGGAGATGTAATTTAATGAAGAAATCTATCATAAAAGTAATGATGACTGGAACTTTAGCTGCTGTATTAGCTGTAGGGATTGCACTGCCAGGAACTGCATCGGCTGCTTCGAATCAGATAAATAACAATACGGATTTAAAAACATATCTTGAGAATTGGATTAAGAATAATAGTGGATCTTGGTCATGGACAACAGTAAGTAAGAAAACTACTATTACAACACCAAAGACAGAAACACCAAAGACAGAAACACCAAAGACAGAAACACCAAAGACAGAAACACCAAAGACAGAAACACCAAAGACAGAAACACCAAAGACAGAAACACCAGCAGATAATAAGACGACAACTACGAATACTAACACAAACAATACAAACAACACAACGAACAACACAACAACGAATGTTACTTCAAGTTTTACTTCTCAAGTTGTTAATCTAGTAAATCAAGAACGTAGTAAAGCAGGATTGCAACCATTGACTAGCAATACGGAACTCGCGAATATGGCTCTTGATAAAGCTAAAGATATGAATAATAATAACTATTTTGCTCATCAATCACCTACGTATGGGTCACCTTTTGACATGATGAAAAAATATGGTATCTCATATCGTTATGCAGGTGAGAATATAGCTAAAGGTCAAAAGACACCTGCTGCTGTGATGGAAGCTTGGATGAATAGTGAAGGCCATCGCGCAAATATATTGAATGCTAACTTTACAACTATCGGAGTGGGTTATTACAACGGATATTGGGTGCAAGAATTTATTAGTAAATAATATGGAATAATTATATAGAACGAATAATGGCTGGCTATCCGCTTTTTGGATTAGTCAGCTTTTTTAAATTGAAGCAAGGAAAGATCATGATTCTACATTATTTGCAAATTAATATTAGAAGTCTTAATGTAATTATAGATGGCCATTAGGTGATAATTATTTATACATACCGTTATTTATACTTATAGTAGGAGGCATGGGAATTGAATTCTTCAAAATGGATCTGGCGTTATGTGAGTGTGATCTCAATGTTGGCAACAATCGTACTGTTCATTGGTTTTATATATGCTGTTAAAGATATAAATTGGCCCAAGGCCAGTGTGGAGGTAGTACCTTCATCACAGGAGCTAGGCGAGGGAGTCGAGGAATCCATGGCTGATAAGCAGGAATATAAAATATCTGGGCTTGGTGATTCACTCGCGAAGGGAACAGGTGATGATACTGGTAGTGGTTTTGTGAAAAGAAGTGTTGAAATGCTATCCAAAAGAACTGGAAAAACAGCATCGCTACTTAACAATCTAGGCATAAATGGCCTGACAACTTCCGGTTTAGTGACGAGGCTTGATGAAGCGGGTGTGCAATACGTACTGAAACAATCCGATATTATTATACTTTCGATCGGTGCAAATGACCTTTTTCGTGGGGCAAAGTTATTATCAGCAGATGAATCAACACAAGAGATAACTGCAGAGAGACTTCGAAATGTACTTCCACCAGCATCAGAACAGCTACAAATCGCTTTAGATAAATTGAGAGAAATTAATCCTAAGGCATATATCATTTATGTTGGATTATATAACCCTTTTGGAGATCTACAAGAAATATCATCCGTGGGGAATGAAGTTGTAACGACCTGGAACAATATAGTACTAACTACGATGAATCGAGATGAAAGAATGACCTTAGTTCCGACATATGATATCTTTGTGAATAATTTAGATCGCTATCTAACTTCGGACCATTTCCATCCCAATGCCGATGGATATCAACAGATTGCTGAACGGATCGTTCAAGGGATTCAGTAAATAGACATAGAGAGGAATGTACATATGGACCGGATGAAGGACACCGTTGTTGAGGGTAACATTGTGCTTTCCGTTGATCATATCAGTAAACGAATTGGTAAGAAACGGATCATAGAAGATATATCTTTTAACGTCATTGAAGGTGAAATATTCGGATTCCTTGGCCCTAATGGAGCGGGTAAGACAACTACTATACGAATGTTAGTTGATTTAATTAAACCTAGTAGTGGAACTATAAAAGTGTATGGGTACGATGTGAATCGTGATCAAGAAAATGCACTACAATACGTAGGATCCATCGTTGAGAATCCCGAAGTCTATACATATTTAACCGGTTGGGAGAACTTAGAACATTTTGCGCGAATGCAGCCAGGTGTGGATGATATGAGGATTCAAGAGGTTGTAGATATTGTACGATTAGATCAACGAATTCATGATAAAGTACGTACATATTCACTTGGAATGCGTCAGAGATTAGGTATAGCTCAAGCGCTATTGGGTCGTCCAAAGTTGCTTATTCTAGATGAACCAACCAATGGGTTAGATCCTAAAGGAATCAAAGAATTACGCTTGTTTATAAGGCAACTGGCATCAGAAGGGATGGCAGTATTCGTATCTAGCCATTTATTGAGTGAAATACAATTATTGTGTGATCGTGTGGCGATCATTAGTCATGGCAGTGTGCTTGCTCTAGGTCATGTGGATGAACTCGTATCTAGGAATGTTGGTTATGTCATATGGGATATGGAACCAATGCTGGAAGGTAAGAACATACTATCAGCTAATGGTGGTATTAAAGTAATTGAATCTGTGGATGAAGTGCTTGATGATTCCATTATAGCTGGCATGTCTGTTAATGCCGTTGTAACGCAGAATGAAGAGAATCTCATTCCGACAATCGTAGCTCAATTGATTCAGGCAGGTATCGCTGTGAAGGGTGTGAATCGAATAAATCCAACGCTAGAACAACTATTTCTGCAAATGACTGAAGGTGAGAACATTGAGTAGCATACGCCCATTAATAAAAAATGAATGCATCAAAATGATTAAACGTAAGCGATTCTATATCATTCTGCTGATCTTATTCATATTGGTTCCAATGTTTACATATGCGCAAATGCGTTCCGCAGAACAAACTAGAGATAAGTTCAACGGTGATTGGAAGTTAGAAATCCAACAACAGATTACCGATAATCAGAACTCACTTGGAAGTGGTCGAATCCCAGATGAATGGAAAAAATATCGTATTATATTCATTCAACAACTTCAGTATTATTTAGACCATGATGTAAATCCTAATGATCCTAATGGGGTTAGTTTTACGCGTGAATTTATGGATAATTCAATTTCTTTATTCATCCCTTTACTAATTATGGCCATTGCATCAGATATTGTATCAGGTGAGAGAACGACAGGTACAATCAAAATGTTATTGACTAGACCCGTAAAAAGGTGGAAAGTACTTCTCAGTAAGCTAATTACGATGCTCATGTTCGTTTCACTGATCGTATTAAGCACTTTTGTTATTAGTTACATTATTTCAGGTGCCTTTTTTGGATATAAAGGATTTAATATTCCAGTATTCACAGGGTTTCAATTGGTTGGTTCAGATGTTGATATATCTGCTGTACA